>JBCCNG010000427.1:0-4431 GCA_039025955.1 Cyanobacteria bacterium P01_C01_bin.72
CAAAAATTAATTATTTATGGCAGACCCGATTCTTTTTTGTCTATTAAAAATTTAATGAAAACTTTATACAGTTTTGAATTACGAGCGCAATTAATTAAATTACCAATTCGTCAAAATAAACTAGTACATATTCAATTTTAGCTTTTGAGTTCTGAATACCGTAGCGGACTATGCGTATCGGTTTAGTAATCTATATAAATATTACGAAAACAGTATTAAGATATAATTCGTAGTTTTTTATGTCTGAAAGTATATGAATGGAACTACTTGGCAGGGAAATTTTAGGATTAGAAACGAGAACTTAATTCATAACATAGATCAGAATTACGATGCTGTTCGAGTTAACTAGGCAGATATAAGTAGAAAAGCTTTACATCGAAATGAGGTTGAATTTTCGCTCATTCCGATGCTAGCTCTCTTGTAAAATTTTATTGATAAAAATAAATCATTTGAGATCAATTGCCAAGATCACTAAGAATGATCCCAATCAGGTTTAATTGATTTGCGGTGGTGGAGATAACGATCAACTGCCATAGCTGCAATACAGCCGTCTCCTGCTGCTACGACAGCTTGCTTATATGGTGTATTACGAATATCACCGATCGCCCAAACTCCAGGAACATTAGTAGACATGTCCTCATTCACTTTTACCCCGCCACCAGAGTTATATTCCACCTGAGCCCCTACAAAATCAGTAATGGGTTTTGAACCATTTTGATAGACAAACACGCCTTCTACCTCCAAAAATAAGGGGTCGGGAGTATCTCTTTGCTTGACCTTGACTGCTGTCACTCCTGTTTCACTACCTTTGATCGCCGCTAAACGCGCACGCCGCCAGTGTTTAACATTCGACATAGCGAGCAAGTCTTGGGCGTGGTAGTCATCTTTCCCTGGATCTTTAAAGGTAATCCAATGCACCATGGAGGCAAACTTCGTCAAAAACTGCGCTTCTTCCACCGCTTCAGGGTTTAAACCCACAACTGCTACTTCGCGATCGCGATAAAATGCGCCATCGCAGGTAGCGCAATAGCTTACTCCTCGACCGAGAAACTCGTCCTCTCCTTCAAAAGGAGAACTGCTACGACCCATTGCCCCTGTAGCTAAAACTAAGGCTCTACCTGTAAAAGTCCCTTCAGGAGTGTAAACTTTCTTGATTTCTTCGCTTACGTCAATCCCAAAAACTTGAGCGCGCTGGTAGGTAGTGCCGTACTCTACAGCCTGATTTCTCATACTGTCTAATAGTGCTTCTCCACTCATTTCCCCTGTCACGCCAGGATAGTTCGCGATCTTGTGGGTAATAGCCAATGCTCCCACCGCAGGATTCTTGTCTAGAATAACGGTTTTGAGGTTGGCTCTTGATGTGTAGAGCGCACAGGTACAGCCAGCTGGACCTCCTCCGATAATAACAACATCAAATTCATGTGTTTCCAAAATGCCAATCCTCGGTTGCTTGTTAAACTAATAGATATATCTCTTCAGGATACATCTGACGCGGGTCTTGAGACAAATATATTCGTCAAAAGTACGTAGTTTTGTGACGAGATACTCCTGCTCTCTCTGATTGGGAAACTGATATTAATATTTGTATGGAATTAAATACTGAGATCAAAGGACAGGGAGATCCGATTCTTTGTTTACACGGACACCCTGGGTGTATTGCTAGTATGTCTGTATTTACGGATTATCTGTCGCAACAGTATCAAACTATTACTCCCGATCTGCGGGGTTATGGTAAAAGTTTTTATCGACAAGACTTTGTGATGCAGGAACATCTAACCGATATTATTGCTCTTTTAGATCGCCTGAAAATTGACAAGTGTTTGGTGTTAGGCTGGTCTTTAGGTGGCATCATCTCTATGGAATTGGCTTTATCAGCACCAGAAAGGTTTAGCGCCTTGATTTTAGTCGCTACTGCGGCTCATCCTCTCAGCAGTCACCCTAAAGAAACGTGGCAAGATCTCTTGTTTACAGCGATCGCGGGAATAGTCAATTATCTTAAACCAGCATGGCAGTGGAATATAGATACTTTTGGCAAGCGATCGCTTTTCCGCTATCTGATTCAAAAGCATCAGCCAGAAACCTATCTGTATTTAGCTAAAGAAGCCGTTCCCGCCTATCTACAAACCTCTCAGGGGGCTAACAAAGCACTATCGCAGGCAATTAACCAAGGATACAATCGTCTCTCAGAAGTAGAGCAAATTAAGATTCCCTGTCTGATGTTATCAGCAGAGGGCGATCGCCATATTACTGCTGATGCTAGTCGGCAAACTGCCGCCCATCTGCCCGACTGTGAGTATATAAATTATCCTGGCGTAGCGCATCTTTTTCCTTGGGAAATTCCGCAACAGGTGAGGCAAGATATTCAAGCTTGGTTGGCTCGATCATCAGAGAAATATTAAAGAGATTGAAGATATTAAAGATATTAAATTTCGTTTTCTGAAAATAAAATTTGATCTTGATTTAATCTAGGGCAATCGTGATAAAACAATAGAGTTCTCGGATCAATAAAGAGTAATCTTCATGACCAATCTTGACTATAGTGCCATAGCTGAACTTTCCTTATCAGGCAAATTAATTGATCGCGCCACGGCAAAAGATATTCTCAACGCTAACGATCTAGTTCTCTTAGAACAGCTAGCCGCAGCTTATCGGGTACGTCATCATTATTGGTCAAATCGAGTTCGGCTCCACTTTCTGCTTAACGCTCAAAGCGGTTTATGTCCAGAAGACTGTAATTATTGTTCTCAGTCCAAGATATCCACCGCCGAAATTGAGAAATATCCCCTCATTGCGCAAGAAAAAATTATTCAGGCGGCAGACCGAGCGGCTAGTTTACAGGCGGGGACTTTCTGTATGGCTATTTCTGGGCGATCGCCTTCGGAATCAGTATTTAGCAACGTTCTCGCGGCATTTGCCGCAGTTAAGAGTAAACACGATCTGAAAATATGTGCCTGTCTCGGATTACTCAGTCAAGAGCAAACTCAGCGTTTGGCAGCGGTGGGAGTTGATCGGGTTAACCACAATCTTAATACCTCCGAAAACCACCATCAGAATATTGTTAGTACCCATACATTTGGCGATCGCGTTGCGACGCTCAAAAATGTGCAAAAAGCGGGAATTACTACCTGTTCGGGAGGTATTCTGGGGATGAATGAAACTGATGAAGACATTATTGACTTGGCTTATTCCCTTAGAGAACTAAATGTTACTAGCGTACCCCTTAATTTCCTCATTCCCATTGAAGGAACACTTTTATCAGGGGTAAATCAGCTCAACCCCCGTCGCTGTCTCAAGATTTTAAATCTATTTCGCTTTATCCTACCCCAACAGGAAATTAGAATTGCTGGTGGCAGAGAAGTCCATCTGCGATCGCTTCAGGTAATGGGTTTATATCCTGCTAACTCAATTTTTGTTGGTGATTACCTAACAACAGTAGGACAGGCGGCTAGCAATGATTTAGCGATGATTCGTGATGCAGGATTTGTGCTAGAAAGCCCCGATGGTTCGGTCTTAAAGACAGAAGAAGCCGCAGACTTACAGGTCGAGTTTAAAAATGACTCTCGTAACTTGTTGGCTGACAATTCATCGCCATCGCCAATCTAGACTTTAAGCTTAATATCTCCAGCCGTTAAGACTTAGCGTTGGCTACTAAAGCGAAGGCACAAAGGCGCATTATTCGCCGTATGTAGGCAGAAGGCAGAGGGCGCATAGTCCTAAAGGGATAAGTTTGAAGGATATTTTACATGAGTTGAACCGAATCGTTTTTGTCCCCTCTGCCTTCAGAAGCGAAGCGACGTTAAAATGAGTTTAGTTACTGAAAAATTTATGCCATGGTTACGGTACAGCCCCTTGTTTCTGAATTTACCATTGTGGGCAGATTGGAAGATCTGCTCCTTAGTTCCCAAGGTCGGATTAAATACCTCAGCTTAACTACACCAGAAGCAGATTATGTAATCAGCGTGGCAAAGGAACAAGGAGAGTCAAGTATGTATCTTCAACCTGGATGCTATTTGAAAGTAACAGGGATGCGTAAATACAAGCTGCATCAATCAGAAATTAAGTATAAAGCCTATCGAATCGAAGTACTCCCCGATACATTTCTAGCTGATGATGCTCTTACTAAATCTCGTCCAGCCAGAGCGAAAATATTAGTTTGCCAAGGTTCAAGCTGTGGTAGTAAAGGAGGAAAAACAGTTTGCCAACTATTAGCCCAGGAATTGGCAGATCAAGATCTGGCAGAGAAAATAGAGATCAAAGTTACTGGATGTATGAAGCGGTGTAAGCAAGCTCCTTATCTGGTAATGCCAGGAAGAAAAGCCTATGGTAAAGTGCAGCCGCAACAGGTATCAGGGCTAATCCAATCCCATCTGAGAAAATACTCGGCTCTACCGTAATTCCCGTGAGAAACACTAAATATAGTGGGGGTTTAGG
>JBCCNG010000428.1:0-4428 GCA_039025955.1 Cyanobacteria bacterium P01_C01_bin.72
GCGATCGCTTTGCCCTGAAAAAAGTTAGTTATGGGCTGAGAACTACATTTCACCTGCTGGGATAGTTCCTTCTGAGTCATCCCCATCATTTTGAGGGACTGTTTCGCCGTCTGTACTCCAGCTACGGAAGCTTTCAAGGATGGCTTTGCCATATAAAAACCGTTATGAGAAGGTTGTGCCATATTTTATCAAACATCCCTCAAGACCAAACGTACCAAGGGTTTTCTTGATACTTAGTTAAGACTTAATTATTCGTAAGTTTACTTTTGATCATTTTTAACTTAGTATTTACTCAGTATTTAAATAGGATTTAACTTAAATCTGGTGAGCTGAGTCAAAACCAAAGCTATTATTGCTGACACTTACAGTTATGAAAAAAATTACGCCGAAGAAAATTACCTATTGGTTAATGGGTGAAACCGCAGGGAGAACTTCAGTAGCGGTATGGAAGCGTCTCTGGGGTATACCAGTAGAAGCAGGAGAAAAAGTAGCGGCAAAAGTTGCTCAAGAATCAATCATCTCGATGGAGGAATCGATTGTCGAACTATCAACTGCGGTAGCAAAAGTAGTGTCTACCTATAACCTTGCCCAACAGCAGTACAACAATAAACTGAATGAATATCAGGAAGCAGAAACCAAAGCGAAGTTAGCCTATCGCCAGGGTAATGAGGAGGCTGCTAGATTAGCATTTACGAGAGCGATCGCCATTGAAAAAGTCTTGCCCCAGCTAAATGAGCGGGTGGAGACTGCCCAAGCGACAATGAACAAAGCCAAAGCCAAGCTCAGGCGAGAAACTGAGCGGTTAGAGGCATACAAATTAGAGCTAGAGAATTTAGAATCATTAGCTTTGGTTAATCAGGCGATGACAGAAATGGGGGGAATATCCACTGAGTTTAATTTAGATGGAGCGCGATCGCAGTTTGCTGCCGCGAAAAATGGGATTGAGAAACGAGCCATGCTGGAAGAAGCTAAGGCTGAACTAGCGGTGAATCCGAATGAAGCCCTTGCCGATGAGATTGATAGTTTGTCCCTAGAGGCGGAAATTGAACAGAGATTTAAACGTTTTCAGAGTGAGGAAAAATCATGAGTAAGAGAATCAGAAACGCTCCTCCACCAATTGTCTTTATCTTGCTGGGTGCATTAGGAATCTGGGGCTGGTTTAAATTTCAGCCATTCAAGTTACGATCGCCAAATCCTCAAACAATAACATCCCGAGCATCAAATATAGACAGCGCCAAGTTATCTCTAGAGCAGCGTTTTAGCTGGGGGGAAAAGATGCTAATTGCTGCCAATGCTACCGTAGCCAAAAAAGACGGTATTGCTGCTTACAGCCAGGGTGACTATGGAAAAGCTGTAAGTTATTGGCAACAGTCCCGCAGGGAGTATTCTAATGATCCAGAAACGCTGATCTATTTAAATAATGCTTTAGTTGCTCAAAAACAGAGGCTAGCCAGCAAAATTGCGGTAGTTGTGCCAATTGGCTCTAACCTGGATGTCGCCCAGGAAATGTTGCGGGGTGTTGCCCAAGCTCAAGCTGAGTTTAATCAGCAGGGAGGTAACTTACTGGTGCAGATTGTTAATGATGAAAACGATACTAATCTTGCTCGAAAGGTAGCCCAAAAACTAGTTAAAGACAGCTCGATTCTGGCAGTAGTTGGCTCGAATGCTTCCAATGCATCCCTCGCAGGGGCAGAGATATATCAGCAAGCAGGAGTAGTGATGATTACTCCTACCAGTACCTCAGAGAAACTATCCAACTTTGGAGACTATATCTTTCGTGCTGCGCCAACCAATCGAGCCATGGCAGACACTTTAGCTGAATATGCAGTCAATATTGCCAAGCGCAAGAATGTCGCCGTCTGTTTTGATTCCCAAGCTGCCGACAACGTTACCTTCAAAGATTCTTTTATTCCCGCATTGCAAGCAAAGGGGGGAAATCATATTGATACCCAGTGTGATTTCGCTGCACCTGATTTTAATGCCGCAAACTCAGTTAATCAGCTAATTTCTAGTGGTGCTGAAGCAGTGCTATTAGCGCCTCATATCGATAAATTAAATCGAGCAATCGACTTGGCAAGAGCAAATAACTGGAAAATGGCATTATTAGGCACTTTTTCCCTTAATACCTCTAAAATTACCCAGTCAGGACAGGGAGATCTTAATGGTGTAGTTTTACCTGTGCCTTTCCACTATCAACAGGAATCAGCTCAAGATTTTACCGTCGAAGCACTAGCTATTTGGGGCAAAGAAGCCACTTTAACCTGGCGTACCGCTACTTCCTATGATGCCACTAAAGCGATCGCCCAAGGACTAGCCATCAGCAATAGCAGATCGGCTTTAAAGACTTTTCTAAGTCAGCAAAACCAAAGCTTTCAGGGGGCAAACAGTCAGATCCAGTTTTTACCATCAGGCGATCGCCAGATCGAAACTGCTTTAATCAAGGTCAAAGCTAATCCCGAACAGGGATACTACTTTGAATTAGTGCCTGATTCCCAGTAATTTAGCCTCAACAATAGCTCAACAATTTGGCTCAAATTAGGTGAAAGCTTGATTGACTATTTAAACCAAAGCTTTTATAAGGGGGGAATAAAGAACCACAACTGCCTAAAGTTCCACTCAACATACACATAACATAACCGTACATAACTATTGAGTAACATGAGCTATTCGATTTGCGCCCAATTTAGTAGGCGGCATCTGACTGGGACGTTATTATTGTCACTATTGCTCGCCTCATGTAGTGTTCAATTCGGTCAAAGTAGTTCTAATAATCAGGGGTTTGAAGTCAAATTTCTGGTAGGTAGCGATCTTGCCCAGTTTTGTGATCAAGCCGCATCCAGATTAAATCAGACCAAACCAAAAATTACTAACGGCGATCGCTTTTATCTAACCTGCGAGGCAAAAGGTAGCGGTGACGTAGTACAAGATGTACTAGGTTTAGCGCAACAGCTACAGGGAGGAAGTATTCAGGCTGATGCACCAGATTTTCCCACATTGATGGCAGTAGATGGAGAAATATACCAAAGTCAGCTAATTTATCAAATGGATAAGCTGTTTCCGGGACAAGAATATGTACCTGATATTACCGATTCTCCCTTAATTGCCTACAGTCCCATGGTGTTCATGACCACCGCTCAATTAGCTCCTGGTTTAGAACAAAGCGACAACTTATATACCACCCTGGCAACCAAAGAAAACCATCGACAGCTAGACCAGCAAGCCCCTGGTATTCCGATTACCTATGTTCATACTGCCCCTACACGTTCTAATTCAGGTCTACAAACCTTAGTTGCTCAGTTTGCTGCCATCGCCAATAAGCAGCCCGAAAACTTAACTCTTGAAGATGTCCAAAAATATCAGCCAGAAGTAAAGCAGATTCAGCAGAAAATCACTCGTTACGGTAAATCTACAGGTAATCTTGCCCGTTCTATGACCGACAATGGAGTGTTTTGGGCTTCTGTCGGTTCGGTTTATGAATCTCTGGTAATCGATGCGAATAGCAAAGCAGCCAGTAACCAGAATCAATATCAGGCAGTATATCCCCAGGCTACCTTTACTTCCAACATGCGAGCAATCTTGCCCAACGCTCCTTGGATTAGTAGCGCCGAAAAAGAGGCGGCAACTCAGATTATCGAATATATTCGCCAGCCTGATACCCAGCGCATTGCGGCTGAACTTGGTCTACGCCCTGGTATACCTGGTGTACCCTTAGGGAGCAAATTTTCACCTCAGTTTGGAGTTCAGCCCCAGGCAAAATACGATTCCTATCGTCCGCCCCAACCAGAAGTAGTGGAAGCCATGCTCAATAGCTGGCAAACATACGCCAAGAAACCCTCTCAGGTAGCGGTGGTAATTGATACTTCAGGCTCAATGAAGGGGGCAAAGCTGGCGGCGCTCAAAAATACCTTGCTCAACTATGTACAGAATTTGGGTGAACAAGAAGAGATTGCTCTAATCAGCTTCAACTCGAAGATTAATCCCCCTGTGATTGTCGCCGGAGATGCCGCAGGAAAAGACAAAGGAATCAGCTTTATTAGTCAACTGAATGCGGGTGGCGGAACAAGACTGTATGACAGCAGTTTGTATGCCCGTAATTGGCTGATGCAAAATCCTCGTCCCGATGCGATTAACGCAGTGCTAATCCTGACTGATGGTCAAGACTCAAAATCAAAGATTAGTCTCGATCAGCTATCAGCAGAGTTAAAATCCAGCAACTTTGAATCAGGGGAAAACATTGCCTTTTTTACCGTGGGATATGGCAAAGAAGGTGAGTTTGATGATCGAGTTCTTAAGCAAATTGCCCAGCTAAATGGGGGCTACTATCGCCAAGGTAATCCGCAAACAATCTCTAATTTGATGGCAGATTTACAGGTTGAGTTTTAAGTGAAAATTGCAGTAATCAACTAAAGTAATCAACAACTTAATAAC
>JBCCNG010000429.1:0-4413 GCA_039025955.1 Cyanobacteria bacterium P01_C01_bin.72
CAAAAACGTTGTTTAAGTTTATTGTAGACCATATCGATCATTAACTCCTGGTCAAAATTTCTAGAAATCTGAATTCTTGGTTTTTCTCCCGCCAGCTAAAAAAAAATCATTATCAGCGGTTAATCAAACAACAGCCAACATCGAATATGCCGATGGTTCTTGGGTCAGCATATTTGAGTATGCTCAGGGGCGCAGCGCATCCAATGGTGCGGATAGTCTGACTGGTTTAGAAGAAGCAATTCAAACGAGATGGGATGAAGGATTTGATCTCGTTGGCGTTGAATATGCTGAAGAAACCTGGTTCGGAGTTTTTCAAGAAAAAATTTCCTCTAGCAGTGCTTACTGGATTAGCAGCGATCGCCGAGAATTCAATGAAAGTTTAGCAGAATTCACTGCAGCAGGATATGATTTAATCGATTTTGAGCGAATCGACGACCAGTGGATTGGGGTTTACGAGCAACAGAATCCTGGCTTAGCAGAGCTTGGGGAAACAGTAGACGCAATAGGTAAAGCTAGTTCAGTGTTTATCAAATATGGATGGGTTAATTCCTTTTTTTGATCATAGCTAAAAGCTAAAGGCTAAAAGCTTTTGAATCAAGATGAGAAGGCTTGCTTCTGGGGTTCTTTCCGTGTTTCGATCCCAAAAACAAGCCTTTTAAAGTTCACTCCTCACCACACATAGAATTTTTACTTATTCCCCCAGAAAACGCTCATCAAGATGTAACAGTTTGATGATTGTCACCTTAATTTAAGGATAAACC
Organism: Cyanobacteria bacterium P01_C01_bin.72; assembly: GCA_039025955.1. Taxonomy (GTDB): domain Bacteria; phylum Cyanobacteriota; class Cyanobacteriia; order Cyanobacteriales; family Xenococcaceae; genus Waterburya. Next base: position 762 of record JBCCNG010000429.1, read on the forward strand.
TGGGCAAATCATTGACTATAGACTATGGTAAGGATTATATTTCTCACGAGGTTTGATAGCGCACTAGTCCCCAATCTTCAGTCCCTTATGCGAAGCGTTGACGCGACGAAGGAGCTAATATATTGGGTTGAACCGTCGCCTTTGTTTAGGAATCCTTGAGGACGTACAGTTAACTTCGGAACTATGGGTTGTAGACTAGACTGGGTTTAGAGCATCTGCTCAACTACAGTTTCGAGAATATCAGCCGCCTGGTCAATTTCTGCGGCAGATACTACTAAAGGTGGTACAAAGCGAATCACCTTAGTTCCTGCGGGGGCGAGCAGCAGACTTTGTTCCATTGCCGCTTTGACAAAATTAATCGAGGTCAAATCGATGTCTGAGCGTAACTCAATGCCGTTAATTAGACCCCAGCCACGGACTTCCGTAAACAGATTGCTATACTTTTGGGCGATCGCTCTTAAGCGAACCCGTAACTGTTCTCCACGCTGCTGTACGTTGTGCAGAATGCCCTCATTTTCTAGAGTATGCAGCACTGCTAAAGCAGATGCACAGGCGAAAGGATTGCCACCAAAGGTACTAGCATGGTTGCCTGGCTCAAAAGCCGCACAGGAGTTTTTACAAAGCATTGCGCCGATAGGAATTCCACCCGCTAACCCCTTGGCACTAGTGAGAATATCTGGCTCAATTCCCAGATTTTCATAACCCCACAATTTACCGCTTCTACCAACACCAACCTGTACTTCATCAAAAATCAGTAAAATCTGATTCTCATCACAAATTTTCCGCAGCCTCAAGAAATAATCGAGATCTCCTGGACGTACGCCCCCTTCTCCTTGGAGGGGTTCGACCATGATGCCGACTACTCGGCTCAAAGTGCCTTCATCGAGGTCTGTAATAGCGTTTTCGACGGCAGTAATATCGTTATAGGGAACGTAGGCAAAACCAGGGAATAATGGTCCAAAGCCCTTTTGATATTTCTCTTGTCCTGTAGCGGTTATTGTAGCCAGAGTACGACCATGGAAGCTGGCTTTGGCAGTCAAAATGATGGGATTTTCTACCTTATCTAAATGAGTATGAGCATACTTTCTCACTAGCTTGATAGCCGCCTCGTTAGCTTCTGCTCCCGAATTACAGAAAAACACTTTGTCCATACAGGAGTTATTAACCAGCCATTCGGCTAACTCTCCCTGTTCAGGAATATAGTAGAGATTAGAAACGTGGTGAAGTTTTTTAATCTGCTCGGTAACGGCTTCAATTAGCGCAGGATGGGCATGACCTAGAGTACAGGTCGCAATTCCCGCAACAAAATCAAGATACTCTTTGCCATTAGTATCCCAGAGACGACAGCCTTCTCCTTTATCAACAGCAATGGGAAAACGACCATAGGTCTGCATGACGCTTTGATCAAAGCGATCGCGATCAAATTTATTGCTAGGGGAAGATGCGATGGGATTTTCTACAATAGTAGACTGCATTACAAGTTGCTCCAGATAAAGTTAATATTTGAGGAAAAATACATTTAAAATGACAATTGTTATTTGATATTACTGAGATTGTGCCTGTTAAGCTAGATTTGATCTTAATGTAACTAATTGTAGGCAAAACCGTTATCAAAGTCAGCAGCAAAATGAATGTATAGCTACACCTTTGAAGAGAAGTATGGTCGTTTACGTCAAGAGTTAGTTAGGGGTGGTGTGGCATTAGGCAGCATTGTCTTAATTGGAACTCTCTGGTACTGGCTAGTAGAGAAGTGGACTTTTGCTGAATCGGCATACATGACCATAATTACCCTATCTACGGTAGGATTCTCAGAGGTGCGTCCCTTGGGAGAAAGGGGTCGTTTGTTTACCGTCGCCCTAATTTTAATGGGCTTAATCACTATCGGTTACATTGTCAATCGCTTTACAGAAGCCCTGATTCAAGGGTACTTTCAAGAAGGGATCAAACTAAGACAGGAGAAGGGTTTGATTGAATCTTTAGAAGAACACTACATTGTCTGCGGTTTTGGGCGTACTGGTCGTCATGTTGCCCGCGAGTTTTTTGCGGAAGGTATTCCCTTTGTGATCATTGATGATGATCTTGAAGAGGTAGAAGAGATTAAGCAGCTAGGTTATACGGTAATCTTGGGAGATGCTACCCTGGATGAGTCCTTGGTCAGAGCCAGAATAGAACGCGCTGTCTGTCTAGTAACAGCCTTGCCTTCTGATGCCGAAAATCTTTACACGGTACTATCGGCAAAGACTCTGAATCCGCGAATTAGGGCGATCGCTCGCGCCAGTAATGAAGAAGCCGTAACCAAACTTCAGCGTGCAGGGGCAGATGCGGTAGTATCTCCCTATATTACGGGAGGCAAAAGACTTGCCGCCGCCGCCCTCCGCCCCCAAGTGATGGATTTCGTCGATGGTATCATTACTGGGTCTAACAGTTCTTATTATATGGAAGAGTTTTTGATTGATCCAGAAGCTTGTCCCTTCGCGGGCAAAACTCTCAGAGATGCCAAACTGCGCTCCAAATCAGGGGCTTTGGTGCTAGCAATTCGCCGTTTTGATGGTAACTTAATTGCAGGTCCGAATGGGGATACCCAAATCTTAGAACGGGATGCTTTAATCTGTATGGGAACGGCTGAACAGTTGAGGACGTTGAATAAAATTCTGGGACCGATCAATTCTAATCATACTCTCAGACTTCCCAAGAATAATAAGTAAGTCATTTTCTTGACACTGCCTGACAGGATTAATTACTTTACTAACTATTGATTTACTGATACTTTATGACAGCACATATTTTGGTGGTAGAGGATGAAGCCAAGCTAGCTCAGTTTATTAAGATGGAGCTGGAGTTTGAACAATACCAAGTTACTCATGCCCCAGACGGTTTTACGGGATTATCTTCTGCCAGAGAAATTGAGCCAGATTTGATTCTTTTAGACTGGATGCTGCCAGGAATATCGGGTCCAGAGATCTGCCGCCGACTGCGGCAAACAGGAAGTAAAGTGCCAATTATCTTGCTGACGGCTAAAGATGAAGTGAGCGATCGCGTTGCGGGTTTGGATGCTGGTGCAGATGACTATGTCGTCAAACCCTTTAGTATCGAAGAGCTATTAGCCAGAGTTAGGGCAAATTTGCGTCGTGACCAAGAAGAAGAAATAGATTTACTGCAATTCAGCGATCTGACTCTCAATCGTTCTACTCGTGAAGTTTTCCGTGGCGATCGCTCGATTGAATTAACTGCCAAAGAATTTGACTTGTTAGATTATCTGCTTTCCCATCCCCGTCAGGTATTAACCCGCGATCAAATCTTAGAGCGTGTCTGGGGCTACGATTTTATGGGGGACTCTAATATTATCGAAGTGTATGTGCGCTATCTGCGTTTAAAGCTAGAAGATCAAGAAGAATGTCGTTTGATCCAAACCGTTAGGGGCGTGGGGTATGTTTTACGAGAATGATCTCTTGTGTAAGAAATAAGAAGAACGAGTATCAGAAATGTTCAATGTTAAATGCTCAATGTTAAACCTACATTCAGCAGGTTGGCTGAAAGATGAGATATTTATAGTAAGTATTTCAATTTGAGCCATTGAACCAGAAGCAACCGATTGAAATTGATGTTCAAGATATCGACCACCTAGGGGTGATTGCGGGCATCGTAGATGAGA
>JBCCNG010000430.1:0-4384 GCA_039025955.1 Cyanobacteria bacterium P01_C01_bin.72
AAACCTCAGGAGCTATTTATTGCTCTAGTGGGGGAAAACTTTGACGGACATAATTTTGTGCAGCAGGCGGTAAACCAAGGCGCGATCGCCGTAATTGTCTCGTGTCAGCAAGAGTCTATTAACCTGCCGCAGTTTGTTGTTCAGGATACTCTCAAGGCATATCAGCAAATTGCTCGGTGGTGGCGCGATCGCTTTAATATTCCTGTGATTGGCGTTACGGGTTCAGTAGGAAAAACTAGCACTAAAGAATTAATCTCGGCGGTGTTAGGCACAAAAGGAAAGGTTCTTAAAACTGAAGCTAATTTTAATAATGAAATTGGGGTGCCGAAAACTCTGCTACAAATTACGGCTGAACATAGCTACGCCGTAATTGAAATGGCAATGCGCGGTTTGGGTGAAATTGCCCTGCTAACGGATATTGCCCGCCCTACCATCGGCGTAATTACTAATGTGGGTACAGCTCATATTGGTCGCTTGGGGTCGCGCGAGGCGATCGCTCAAGCTAAATGTGAACTATTAGCCCAGATGCCCCCCAGCAGCACCGCTATTTTAAACTACGACAATCCGCTCCTGATCGAAACTGCTGCCCAAGTTTGGCAGGGAAAAACTATTACTTATGGCTTAACAGGAGGGGATATTTCTGGCACAGTTAATCAAGATAAGTTAACCGTTGGTGAGCAAAATTTTCCTTTGCCTTTAGCAGGAGAACATAACGCTAGCAACTATTTAGCCGCTTTGGCGATCGCCCAAGAATTAGCCATCGACTTTGCCCCTCTAATCCCAGGTCTTAAGGTGGAATTACCTCGGGGGAGAGCGCGCCGCTATGATCTGGCTCATGATGTAGTGGTTCTCGATGAAACCTATAACGCGGGCTTGGAGTCGATGCTAGCAGCAATCAAGATGTTAAAAGAAACTCCTGGCGAAAGACACATTGCGGTTTTGGGAACGATGAAAGAGCTCGGAGAACACGCTCCTTTGCTACATCGCCTAGTGGGAGAGAAGGCGCAAGAATTAAACTTAGATCTACTGCTGGTGCTGGCTGACGAAGATGCCACTCAAGCCATAATTGAGGGAGCGCCAAACATTCCTAGCGAGTGTTTTAATGAGCGCATGACTCTAACTCAAAAATTACAGCAGATAATACGTCCAGGCGATCGGATTTTGTGTAAAGCTTCCAATTCCGTGGGCTTGAACAAAGTGGTTGAAGCTTTAATTAAGTAACCTGTGAGGGCAACAGGTAGATAGTGTTTCCCAACTTATCTAGTCATTCCAAATAAGAAGCTTAGTTACAAAGATACTATTTATGATTCCCCAGTCCTCAGTCCCTAATCCCCAGTCCCACGAAACAATAACCTAGACCATGAGAAAATTAATTAGAACGACTATATATGGGACAGAGAGATATTGCCGTGTTTAAAAAAGTGTCCGATTAGATATAGTGAGCCACACAAGACAATTAGCCGTTCTTCTTCCTGGCGCGACTGAGATGCTATCGCCTGATCTAAAGCCGTAAAAACATCTAACTCGGTTTGACAGTTGCGTAGACGGGGACAAACTTGAGTTGCTAATCTAGCTAGCTTCTGTGGTTCGGCGGTACTATGGTCGGGAACAGGTACGAGATACAGTTCGTCATTAGGCTTGAGAAGTGCCTCAAAAATGTCTTCGTGGTCTTTGGTAGACAACATTCCCATTACCCAGTTTACAGGCTGATTTAGAGTATCTACGTACTGTCTTAAAGCGATCGCCGCAGCGGGATTATGAGCGCCATCGATCAATAGAGCCTGATTTTTCCAAGTTGTCCACTGTACTCTACCTTGCCAACGAGTTTTGTTCATACCCGTTTGAATCGCTAGCTGAGGAATCTGCCATCCCTGTTGCTGTAGGGCTTTAATCGCGGCAACGGCGATCGCCGAATTGTTAAGCTGAACACCACCAAAGAGAGGCAAGGGATATTCTACATCCTGATATTTTGCCCAGTTAGTTGCTTTTGAGCCTGATATTTTGATTGGTGTTGCTGGTTTAACCGTCGTCAGGGGAGCATTTAAAGCTTCTGCTTTGGCGCTCACTACTTCTTTGGCAGAGGTTGGTAATTGACCTGTGATCACAGGGCGGTCTGACTTAATTACTCCCGCGTGTTCTCTGGCGATATCTGCCACCGTAGGGCCTAGACGCTGCCAGTGTTCCTTACTCAAAGAGGTAATGATACTAACCAAGGGATCGTCTTTGACATTGGTTGCGTCCAGTCTGCCACCTAAACCGACTTCAATCACGGCAATATCTACTTGCGATCGCGCAAAATAAAGCCATGCAGCGGCGGTAATTACTTCAAACTGCGTGGGGCTTTCGCTGTCTGGGTCGATTGCTGAGGTAATTTCTTGTAAAATTTCGATTAGTTTGCTGCGGGCGATCGCCTGACCATTGAGATTAATTCTTTCTGTCCAGTCAATAAGATGCGGAGAAGTATAGCGACCAACACGATAGCCTGCTTCAGTTAAAATCGATGCTAGATAGGCACATACAGAACCCTTGCCGTTTGTTCCCGCAACATGAATTATTGGTACTTGCTGATGAGGATTACCTAAATCTGCTAATAATTTTTCAATTCGTTTGAGACCAAGGTGAACGCCAAAACGTTGAAATGGATCTAGCAAACTGCTAACCGTATTTTCCTGAATCATCATCATACAAATAACCCTGCCGAAATACCGCGACACAGTTCATCATAATCTATAGTAAGGGGAGAATCTTTAATTATGCTTAATTTTTTGATAAATAGTTAATGAAATTACAGTAAATCCCACTAATCAATGATAGCGGTTGCCGTAAAATCAAAATTATCAGCCTCGTAGTACAGTTTTCCTTTATACCAGGGCAAGAAACTAGATAAGATAGACAACATAGTTGCAGTTGAAGATAATAATTTCTCATATAAATAGATCGCTGATTTATGGCACAGATAGAAACTAGAACCGAACCCATGATTCTCAACATGGGTCCTCATCATCCTTCAATGCACGGTGTTTTGCGCCTCATTGTTACTCTTGATGGGGAAGATGTAGTCGATTGCGAACCCGTAATTGGCTATCTTCATCGAGGCATGGAAAAAATTGCCGAAAACCGCACCAGCGTGATGTATGTACCCTATGTTAGTCGTTGGGACTATGCAGCAGGGATGTTTAATGAAGCCATTACAGTAAATGCCCCCGAAAAACTAGCGGGGATTGAAGTGCCAAAACGCGCTCAATATATTCGGGCGATCATGCTGGAGTTAAACCGCATTGCGAACCACCTACTCTGGCTTGGTCCATTCATGGCGGATGTCGGCGCACAAACTCCCTTCTTCTACATTTTCCGTGAACGAGAGTTGATTTACGACCTGTGGGAAGCGGCGACAGGACAGCGATTAATTAACAATAACTATTTCCGTATTGGTGGTGTCTCCGTCGATTTACCCTACGGCTGGATTGAAAAATGTTTTGACTTTTGCGATTATTTTGATCCTAAAGTTGATGAATATGAAAAGCTAATCACCAATAACCCTATTTTCCGTCGTCGTGTCGAAGGAGTTGGCACAATTTCTCGTGAACAGGCAATCAACTGGGGCTTATCTGGTCCTATGCTGCGAGCTTCAGGGGTCAAGTGGGACTTGCGGAAAGTAGATCATTACGAATGCTATGACGACTTTGACTGGGATGTCCATTGGGAAACTGCGGGAGACTGTTTTGCTCGTTACCTAGTACGAGTGCGGGAAATGCGCGAGTCAATCAAGATTATTCGTCAGGCGCTAAAAGGTATTCCTGGTGGTGCTTACGAAAACCTCGAAGCAAATCGTCTAGCAGAAGGGCGTAAGTCTAAGTGGAATGACTTTGAATATCAATATGTAGCCAAAAAAGTTGCTCCCACCTTCAAAATCCCTGAAGGAGAACACTATGTCCGTCTCGAAAGCGGGAAGGGTGAACTGGGGATCTTTATTGTCGGGAATGATAATGTTTTCCCCTGGCGCTGGAAAATTCGCGCCCCTGACTTCAACAATCTTCAGATTCTCCCCGAACTACTAAAGGGGGTTAAGTTGGCAGATATTATGCCTATTCTTGGCAGTGTCGATATCATTATGGGGTCAGTTGATCGCTAAAATTAAGTAATTCAAGCTACGTTTTGTAAAGGTGGGATTATTCCCGCCTTTTTTATTCAGGAGATTACAAATTTATAGTTGTTCTAAACTCATTACTTATTACTTACGAACTAGTAATTTAGCTTGTCCTAACCAATCCACGTACTGCGATATATGTTTTTCCCTGAAAGCTAATCAGATTAAGGACAATACAGGGTGTCTCTAGTATTGTTCCCCGTAGTAGGATTAGTCCCGCTAGCAGTCTCGCACAGC
>JBCCNG010000431.1:0-4383 GCA_039025955.1 Cyanobacteria bacterium P01_C01_bin.72
AATATGAGGCACAAGAAATTGGTCAGCTATGTGGCGAAATTCTAACTAGTATGAGAAAGAGTCATCAGCCTGATCCTAAGCTGACTACTGATACTTTGATCTTGGGCGGAAAGAAAACTACTTCCAACACCAGTACTTCACCGACTTCTCTTAAAACTGGAGAGTGGGGTGTGGATGTGGTAGAAACCGCGCAAGCAGAAATCTTTCTTACCTCAATTAATTGGGATAGTCTCAGTGCCAATAAACCCAGCGACGGCATCTTTAAACTAGAATTTATCAAAGATTAGAATAAAAGCGATCGCCACGACATCGAATCTAGATCAAACAATAATTTGCTCCTAAATTTGACTATAAAGCATGAACACCGCCGTATTTGAACAATTTTTCATCGACTGTATTGGTAACTGGCAGTCTGATCGCACTTATCATTATTTAGCCTATCAGGAAATAGAGCGATCGCAAACGACTTTTGAAGTCCAGCCTTTGAGTAGTGAGCAAAAAGCGAAGGTGTTGGCGGATAATGCCTATGAGAAACTAGAGAACCTGGAGACTTTACCAGGATTCAACCTGGGCTTCTATACGATTTCGGAAAAGGGAGAGGAGAAAAAGCAGAATCTTAATCTGATGTTTGTTCCCAAGTCGGAGGCGAATATGCTTCTCGAAGGCGATTATTTACGAGATCGCGCTTATGAAGAAGACCGCCCAATCATTTCCCACTTTAGCTTTGATTCTCAGACGAGAGAATTGCTTATGACTACCAACTATACTCGCGTAGTCTCCGTTGACTCTATCACTTTGACCAATCCCACTTTAAGAATTCGGCGCATTCTCAACTACGCCAAACCAGAGACGGGAAAACCTCTGCAAAATGTCATTTTGGCTGGTTTTGGAGTTGAACAAAAGGTTTTAGACTAAATCACCACTGTATTGAGTAAACTTTGGCTAGCAATGCTTAACAAAACTCAATCTAGTTCTCATTAAGTTTTACAAAACTTGATAGGTTAGATTATGGGAGCATTGTATAAATAGACTGTAAATACTTGTCTACTTTCATTTGAGTAGAATCAAGATTTATTTATTATAGGTGTTAAATAAAACAGATTTATGTTTGGTCTAATTATTAAGACTGGATCGAACACCTTTTAAAAAAACTGCACTTAAATTTAGATTTAGTGCATTGATATGAGGACCACTTCTATTCTATAGAGATTGGCTTTTAACATATCTCAAAGTTATGGCTCAGAAATGTTCTGTGATTTTGTAGTAATCGTGGAGTAATAAAATATCAAGAACTTGATTTCTTGTTACCTCGCGTTTGCTCTTGATCAAGAAATCGCAGCCGTGGCAGGCGATCTCTACTAGGCTCGGCGTTAGTACGCTAGTTCTAAGAAGACATTGCTTGTCGAGTTTGTGTATCTACATAAAGCTCAGACAAAAAAAGCTGTATGGCGAATGCGGATCTGACTCCGCATCACAAATGCTTTACAGCGAGTCAGAGTAATCTCTGACCGTTGGTCAATAGTACCCCACGCACCAAGCCTGCGGCTAAAAACGTCGCTAGACGGCTAGGCGTATTTACGCTATGGAAAGTGGCTGGTGTTGACTTCGTAAAAATATTAATTCTCAAGGGAGATTATTAAATGGCTTTTGGCTCATTTGGTCCAGCATCGCAATTAGGTGTTGCCCTATATGAAGATACCCCGCCGTTGGAATACGTACCAGGATGTTCGACAGAAGAAGTTTCGACGATCATCCGTGCTATCTACAAGCAGGTGTTGGGTAACGCTTACATCATGGAAAGTGAACGGGCAACTATTCCTGAGTCACAATTTAGATTAGGAAGTTTGAGTGTTCGTGAGTTCGTCAGAGCAATTGGCAAGTCCGAGCTTTATCGTTCGCGATTTTTTGATACTTGCCCCCGCTATCGCTATACAGAGCTAAACTTCAAGCATTTCTTAGGTCGTGCGCCTAATGATTATGATGACATGAAAGCTCATAGCGCCATTCTCGATCAAGCAGGTTTTGACGCGGATATCGATTCTTACATCGATAGTGACGAATATCAAAATGCTTACGGCGACTATTTTGTTCCCTATCCTCGTGGCTATAAGAGTATTCCTGGTCAAACAATGGTGGAATTCACTCATATGTTTGCCTTGTTGCCTGGTGCTGCGGGTAGCGATTTAAAAGGTAGTCTAGCTGGTAAAAGCCCAGTCCTCAACAAAGATGTAATCTTAGAAAGTCCGATTTCCGTGGTTGCCCCTTCTGGTGGTGCTGCTGGTGATGGCTGGTCTTTCCAAGAGCCTCCTCTATCTGCTCGTACTCGTCAGGGTTCTGGTGCAGGAGAGAATGGCAAGGTTTATCGGATCGAGGTTACAGGATACCAGGCTTCTGGAGTCAAAAACCGCATCGGTAAATTCCCTGTGAATAAAGTTTCCCGCTTCCGTCGTAGCAACAAGGTATACCTAGTACCTTACGACAAGCTATCCCAAGAATACCAGCGTATTCACAAGCAGGGGGGCAAAATCGCTAGTATTACCCCTGTTAACTAGGTTTAGCACTTTAAGATCTAGACTTTAAGCTCTAGCATCTGCAATTATCAACGTCTCTAAAAGCGATCGCTGTTAAAGATTTATTGAAGATTTATAGCCATCAATCTTTTTAGAGGCAAAATTTCGTTTGATATACATCTCGATTGATGGGGATAAGAATTCTTCTCATCCTCTCTTTCGATTAATATTCTTTCAGGAGAAATCAATCATGGTAGCAGTAATAGACGCACCCTTTGAGATCCGCGCTAACAGTACCGCTGACGATAAGGCGATCGCCATTCGCGCAGTATATAAGCAGGTCTTGGGCAATCCTCACGTAATGGAAAGTGAACGATTAGTCAGTGCCGAATCGCAATTTTGTCAGGGCAGTATCAGTCTGCGGGAGTTTGTGCGGGCAGTAGCTAAGTCCGACTTTTATCGCCGGCGCTATTTTGAAAGCTCTGCCCCCAATCGCTTTGTAGAGTTAAACTTCAAACATCTGTTGGGACGCGCCCCCGCAGATCAGGCAGAACTTTCCGAGCATATTCAGCGCTGCATTAACGAAGGCTATAACGCCGAAATTGATTCTTATCTCGATAGCGTTGAATACTCAGAGAAATTTGGGGAAAATATTGTTCCCTTCTACACTGGGGCAACTAGTACCGTTGGTCAAAAGCAGGTTAACTATAACCGCACTCTTTCTCTGCTTCAGGGGATTGCTGGGGTAGACAGTGCCGAAAAAAATTCTCGTTTAGTCGGTAGCGTAGCAACAAATAGCGCTACGGCTGCCAAAACTCCTTCCACTGGCGGACGAATTTCTCCCTATGCCGATGCGACAGCCAAAAAGTTCAAAATTGTCGTCACAGGCTCAAAATTTGATGCTCCTCGTCGAGTCAGTAATACAGAGTATATTGTTCCAGGCGATCGCATGAGTCCTCAGATTCAGCGTATTCAAAGGACTGGAGCAAAAATTGTCAGCATTACTGAAATTTAAGCCAGAATGCAGCATTTTGCTCACCAAAAATCAATATTCAGGAGAAATTTATCATGTCATTTTGGGTAACAGATTCAAAACCCGTTGAGCTAAGAGAGCGTCAACCAAATCAAGATTTCAATCTCATTATCCGTCAAGCTTACAAGCAGGTTTTAGGTAATGCTTACCTGCTAGAAGGTGAGCGTTTAGGAACAGCCGAATCTTTATTTAGCAATGGCGATCTTACTGTGCGGGGCTTTGTAAGAGCGATCGGTCAATCTGAACTGTATCGCTCTTTGTTTTTTGAAACCTGCTCACAGTATCGTTTTATTGAGATGAACTGTAAGCATTTTCTCGGTCGTGCGCCTTTAGATCAGGCGGAAATTTCCCAGCATGTCCAAATTTACAACAACTTGGGCTATGAAGCCGAGATTGATTCCTACATCGATAGTGATGAATATCTGAGTGCTTATGGAGAAGACGTTGTTCCTTATCCCCGTACAGTGAGCAATCAGCGCACCTTGTTGAATGTTGCTTACAATCGTACCTATGCTTTGTATAGCGGTGGCTATGCCAGCAGCGACAATATCACCAATCAAGCCAAGCTGATTTCCGATCTAGCTAGCAATAAACCCACCGCGATTACCTTCCCCAAAAATAGCGCTGGTGGTACTCCTGGCACTAACAATAAGCGTTTTCGCGTCAAAGCGACAAAAGCCAGTATTGGTTCGCTTAACCGCGTTAGCAATCAAACTTTTGAGGTTGATTATGAACAGCTAAACGCCAAAATCAAGAATCTGCATCGTACTGGAGCAAAAATTCTCAGTATTACTGAAGTTTAGGCATACAGGCTCAATCAGATAAATCTACTGGGGGAAA
>JBCCNG010000432.1:0-4382 GCA_039025955.1 Cyanobacteria bacterium P01_C01_bin.72
GGTATTACATCATGATTTATCTATAACAACAAAAAGTAACAAAAAAATAATATTTTGTAATCTTTGTAAATATTTCAGCCTAGTTATTCCCTGGCTAAAGTTAGGCAAAACCAATCGTAACTATTCGTGACAAGTTGAGGTTGTTTGTCCCACATGATAGCTTTGCAAATTGTTCATAACCTACATTCAGCAGATTTATTAACAAAGGAAATAATATTTTTGACAGGCTGAACCGAGAAAGCACAAAATGTGTTTTTGTGAATCATTCAACTTAACCTGAAAATGCCCTTAGGAGTATTATGAGTAAGAGAATTAAGGAGGATAATTAGCGATTTTAGAAATCAAGAATATTTCTTTGTCAATCAGAATGGTAACGAGAGTAAATATACTCTGCAACAGTATGGAGAAGTGTTTGATGTGCCACTACTATATGAGGCGATTACGATGAATAAATTAACTAAAAAAACAACAAAAATTTTTTTTTCTGTTACAGGAATTGCATTTTTAACCGCTTCTTTTTCTTTACCCAAGGTTAACGCTCAAAAATTGGGTAGGATCGAGCGCAAAATTGAATTATCCGAAGTACCTACTACTGTTTTATCTACAGCCAGAGCTACCAGTGGTGGAGAACCAACCAAAGCACAAGTTCAAATTAATCCCGATGGTTCTACAGTTTATGAATTGGGCGGACAAAATCAACAGGGTTTTGATTTTGAAATAGAAATTGATCCTAATGGCAAGATTATTGAAATTGACGAGCAAATTGAATCTAGTGCCGTTCCTGAAGAAGTCAAGAAAATTTTTAAATATTGGTTACCAGAGGCTAAAATGGTTAGCACCTGGCGCAGTACCAGGTATACATCTTTCGAATATTTCTATGAAATCATAATTAGCGATGATTTTTGGGTAGAAATTCCCGCAGATGGCAAGACTGTCAAAATCAATCCTTTGAATTAATCCTAATTTATAGATCTAACTTAAAAAGCTTAGAACCTAGAGATTAAAGCTTTTGGCGCTTAAGGCTGTGCCGAACCAGTGCCTTTCCTTCAGGAAGGTTAGATGGCTTGGCGACGATAATCTGCCACATTCGCAGTTGTGGGGCTATATGCGTAATCAACACGTAGATGCTCCGCTACGAACTAGCTAATGCTAAAGGTAGTCCATTCAACTGAAACCGACCATAACATGACAGTTTTGCAGAAAAATATCTTTTGCAAGTATATCACTGCTATTGCTACAGCAAGTATACTTTCGATACCCAATATAGCTAACGCTCAGTCTATAAAAGGAACAGGAGCTTCTTTCCCCGAACTACTGTACGATCGCTATAGTCAAGCATACCAACAAGAGACGGGAACTAATTTCAGATATTCTGCTATCGGTAGCGGTGGGGGAATTCGTTTTTTTATTAACAAAAATACCGATGTCGGTTCGAGTACCTTGATTCCGACTCCGATTGAAAAGTCGCAAATGGAAGATGGTTTGATCACTATTCCGACAGCGGGAGGCGCGATCGCCATTGTCTATAATCTCCAAAATGTTAGCGCAGATATTAAATTATCTCGTCAGCAATTAACAAAAATATTTACTGGTGAAATTGGTAATTGGAGTCAAATAAACCCTCGCTTACCGAATCGAAAAATACAGGTAGTAACTCGTTCTGATAATAGCGGCACGACCTTTTTATTAACCAGATATTTGCATAAGGTAAGTGAAGGGAAAATTGCAGCCAGTCGCCAACCAAACTGGGGTTTTGAACTCTATGCCCAAAGGGCGCAAGATAGTGGTGTTGCAGCCGAAGTCAAGCGGGTTGATGGGGCGATCAGCTATGTACAAGCTGCTTTTGCCGCTAAAAACGATTTGCCCGTAGCCAGACTTGAAAATTTGGCGGGAGATTATGTTAAACCAACAGTAACTGAGACTAATAAAGCTTTAGCTAATCTAAAATTCAACGAAGATTTTACTATAAATAATATTAGTGAAATAGAAGCAGGTTATCCCTTGGTCGGTTTGACTTGGCTATTAATTCATCGCAAATATCCGAATGAAGTCGCTTTAAAATCAACTCAAGACTTAGTTAATTGGGTATTAACCACAGGGCAGGAATTTAACGAAGATTTAGAATATACCAAAATCCCGGAAGAAATAGCCCAAAAGGCGATCAATCTTGTGAATAGCGAATTGAAAGTTCGTCCTTATTAGCTATCGATTTTAACATTGGTTCTAATGCTCAAATGCACCCAAGATGAACTAAGGGGTGATCCCTCATGTTGGCTTAGGAATCAAAAGCATATTCATTAATCTGCTTTGCTGAAAATTGAAAAACGAGTTGTAAATCTTGGGATTTAGCCATCCGCTTTTCGCTTCTGAATTATTCAAAGCTTATTCGATTAACATGAAAAAATTTTAAATTATGGATAAATCAAATGCAGTTAGCTTACCGCTATCTGTTACATCAGCAATATTAGTTTCTCACCTGGGTTTTAATTCTCCTGTAGCGGCACAAGCAATTCCCAGCACCTTAAATTTTTCTGCTAATTTTAATTTAACTAAAAATCACCTAGAATTCGATTCATTTCCCTTAAAACTTTCTAGCATTAACTGGCATGAAAACTGGTATACAAGCGATCATACTAATTCAAAAATATTTTTGAACTCAAATTTGTTATCGAAGCAACTTGATTTTAGTCTTCCTTCTTTTAACAACAATAATGATCGCCCTCAAGTAGACTTAGAATACTTTAAAGCTCAAGCGGACAAGCATAGCCTAATCCCTTTAAATACAGAATCAACTTTCCCTCGCGATCACCCAACCTCATCTCGACTAGCTAAAACATCACTGATTGACAACTCAAACCACCAAAATATTTTTGACTCCCAATCCCAATCCTTTAACAAAGTAAGCGATCTTAAAGATGTTAGTCCTACAGATTGGTACTACAATTCCCTACTCAGATTAATTGAACGATATGGTTGCTTTGCTGGTTTTGACGACAATACTTTTCGGGGCGAGCGTAGCCTGACTCGCTATGAATTTGCCGCAGCTTTAAATAGTTGTTTAGAGAGTATCGAAAACTTAGTCACTGAAGAAGACCTACCTACAATAACCGAAGCTACCGAATTAAACAGACTCACCGCCGAATTCGAGTCAGAACTATCAGCCGTTCAAGATAAAACTGATCGCTTGGAACAAAAAATCACCCTGCTTGAAGAACAAAACTTTTCGGCAACCACTATTCTACGGGGACAAGTAGATTTGGTCTTAGCTAGTGCTTTTGGGGATAAAAAAGCAGTTCCTTCAGGAGAAACTCCGACAGAAAATTTAGCCGATGAAATTACTTTTAGCCATCGTACTAGACTGAACTTTGAAACTAGTTTTACCGGCAAAGATTTACTGCGTACAAGAATCGAAGCTGGGAATAGTAATGCTTTTGGTAGTGGCGTTACAGGAACTCAAATGACCTTTCTCGGAGTTTCCACCAATACAAACAACAACGTCAGAATTGGACAAATATTTTATCGCTTTCCTCTGGGGGAGAAAGGTAATGCCTACATAGCCGGGGCGCGTCAGTCTGCTAGTGCTTTTGTTCCCACTCTCAATCGCGCTTCGACTATTTCTCTATTTGGCTTCAACAATCCCCTATATGACCTCGGCTTTGGTGCTGGGGGCGGAGTGTACTATCAATTTAGCGACTTGCTCGGTGCGGGATTAACCTACTTTAGCGGTTCTACCAGTGTCCCAGAACCAGGTAAAGGTTTTTTCAACGGCGATTATTCAGCTCTAGGACAAGTAACCTTCACCCCTTCAGATAACTTAGGCATTTCTTTTACTTATGCCCATTTCTTCTCCCCTGAACCAGGGGCGACAAATAACGTCACGAGCTTTACTGGCAGTCAATTCGCACAACTACCCTTTGGTGGCAACACCGCCACTGCTTCAGATAATTTTAATTTAGCTCTATCTTATCAAGTTAGTGATCGCCTAGAAATCGGTGGTTGGCTTGGATATATCAATGCCACTGCCAAATCTTCTCCTGCTGATAGCGGTTTTCTAGATTTATCCGATGCTAACGCGGACATCTGGACGGGGGCGATAACTGCTTCTTATAACGACTTAGGTAAGTTAGGGAGCAAACTGAGTGCAATTGTTGGAGTCCCACCTAAACTAACTAGTAACGATCTACCAGATCGACAAGATAACGATACTACCATTCATATCGAGCTTTCATATAACTACCCTCTAACCGAGCGTATATCTCTCAAGCCCGGAATTTTGATTTTAACTAATCCCGAACACAATAGCGACAATAATTCAATTGCGATCGGTTTATTGCAGACTACTTTTAGCTTCTGATAGTTCTTTCCAATCTCATCTCTAGTCA
>JBCCNG010000433.1:0-4381 GCA_039025955.1 Cyanobacteria bacterium P01_C01_bin.72
GCCGCAAGCAAACAGAAAACTGGTAGTCAGCAATTTTAAACACTGACGGATTTGCTGCGAGTATCAGCCATAATTTCCGACAGCTTTTCTAATAGTTGTCGCTCATCATAAGGCTTAGAAAAGTAGGCAGAAGCTCCTAAATTGAAAGCCAGCTTACGATGCTTTTCATTACTGCGAGAGGTTAACATAGCAATAGGCAAATCGCTAAATTCACTGCGCTGCTTAATTTCTTCGAGAACGCCATAACCATCCAGTCTGGGCATTTCAATATCGCAAATTACCGCATCAACCGGTAAACCGCCGACTAGCTTATCTACCGCCTCTTGACCATCTTTTGCCTGTTCGGTTTGATAGCCTGCTTTTTCCAGAGTTAAACTGAGATAGCGGCGGACATTGATCGAGTCATCGACGATCAAGACTGTATCAGCGATCGATTGATGCAAGTGATTACTATATGGTGTTGACGGTTCTGAGTTGTTGGGGTTATTTAAACATTCTCTAATCAAGGCTGCTGGATCAACTAGCGGAATTACTCTACCATCCCCGAAAACCACCGAGCTAATAATTCCCACAGGTAAAGGTACAGGGCTATCAATGGTTCTAGTTGTCAATTCTTGTTCTTGCCAAAAACGACTAATTTGTAACGCCCCACAATAGTCTTCATCTTCGATAATAACTGCCATGGTTCGGTTGATAGCGGGATTGCCCGTTAAGTTGAGACTGCTATGACGACGATAGACCAAAGACTTTTCAATTTCCACCAGGGGGATTTCGGACTGATTCCAGGAAAAATATTTACCTGATGGCAGAGTATTTACCTGTTCTGGGTCGAGAGGTACTAGTTCTCGAACACTATTAATCGGAATCGCAAAGACAATTCCTGCTTGTTCGACAATTGCTACCCGTAAAATCGAGAGGGTAAAAGGAATTTTGAGGGTGAAAGTTGTTCCCTGTCCTGGCTTAGTAGATACGCGGACATCGCCCTGAATTTTCTGAAGGTTGGTTCTAACTACGTCCATACCCACACCTCTACCCGAAAGTTCCGTAACTTGCTTGGCGGTACTAAACCCAGGGTCAAAAATAAAGTCCAGCAGTTCTGCTTCGGGAATCTGCTCTATTTCTGAGGCAGAGAAACCCATCTCCGTCAGGCGATCGCGAATTTTGGAGAGAGGAATACCGCCACCATCATCACTAATGTTAATTACGGTATAAGTTCCCTGGTTACTGGCTTGAATTGTAATTGTTCCCGTTTCCGATTTGCCCGCAGCGATACGAGTTGCCGCATCTTCAATTCCGTGGTCGAAGGCATTTCGCAGTAGGTGCATTAAAGGATCGCTGAGAGCTTCCACAAAAAAACGGTCGAGGAGAGTACTCTCACCAATCACCTTGAGATCAACCTTTTTGTCAAACTGCAAGTTAAGGTCGCGAATTACTCGGGGAAAACGCCTGACTACTCTGGCAAAAGGTAACATTTGGGTACGTGTCACGTTCCCCTGCATGGATTTGGTTGTATAGTTTAGCTCCCTGGTTGCCTGATTGATTTCTTGTAGTCCTAATTCGATATCCGATGCCACCTCTTGTAGCTGCACAATAGTTTCAATTTGTTCTTGACAAATTAAATGGATATCACTGTATTGATCCATTTCGAGGGAATCAAAACCTTGATCGGAATTGGCTTGGTTATGATCCTGCCGTTTTTCTAACAGACTGTTTTGATTTGTCAGTAGGGATGTAGCTGAACTGGTTAAAACTCCTTCCAAAGTTGCCCTATCATACCATTGTTTTAGTTGAGCGTTAGAAATCTCCATCTGAGAAATTCTCTGACTCATTAAAGCAATAATATTTTGTAACTGCTGTAATCTCAAATTGATATTATTGCGGTTGAGAACTAGCTGTTCAAAAAGACTCTTAAATTGCTTGAGTTGAGAAGCGGGAACTCGCACCATTTGCTCTACGGCAAGAGGACTATCAATAGAAGACTGGAGGCTGTTAGGTTGAGCCGCTACCTGCTGTGGTTGAGTTGGCGAGGCAGTACTGGCTGATTCAAGTTCAGAGACAGAAGCGGACTGTAATCCGACGGGGGCAGCTTGAGCTGGGGGGGCGGCATCAGAGGCAATTTTGGCATCAGTCTCTACTAATTCAGCAGCAAAAGCAGACTGTAAATCATTAAGATCAAAACCATTATCTGCTAGCGGATCAAAGGCGGAATCGGCAATTTCTTCCATCTGCTCGGAATTAAAAGCAGACTGCAAGCTATCAAGGTTTAAGCCATTGTCTTCTAAAAAGGCAAAAGCCGATTCGGGTACTTCTTCAATTTGGGCTGAGTCAAAGGCTGACTGTAGCTCAACAAAATCAAAAGCATCATCGATAAATAATTCATCGCTGTCTGTCTCTTGCTCCGCATCAGAAGTTGCCCCAAAATCGATCGCTTCATCAAAAGTGAGCGATAAAGTATTTGGCTCGGGGGAAATCGCTTCAGATGGCTCAGATTTGGCTGCTGCGGGTAAGTTTTCTAGACAGGTAGGTAATTTATCAATGCTGCCTCTAATTACCAAAGCATGGGAGCGCCGCCAAGTTTTTAAAGATTGCTCTGCCAGTAAGGGCATATCTTCTGCAGCTAAACGACCCGCTTCTTGTCTAATTGATTCACATAGCTGGGTAAAGGACTCTAGATTTGCCATGTTACCAAAACCCATCAATTCCTGCGCTGTAGCAATTATTTCGCTCGCCAGGGTAGTAGTTTCGAGATTTGATAATTGACTCTCAAAGCGGTCTAATATTTCATCGACTCCTTCCTCAAAGATCAGCAGGGCAGGGTTCACATCTTCATCTTGTGCCAGCAGAGCATTCTCATCAGATGCCTGAAGATCTCCTAAATACTCTTGCAGCTTGTCAAAAATAGGCTGAATGCGATCGCTTACCGCCTCTTTCTGCTGATGACTATTTTCAGCATCTATTCCTGATAATTCCTGTCGGTTGAGGCTACCCAAGTGTCGCAGACAGTCAACACTTTGCAGCAACAGTGTTTCTACTTCAACATCCACTGAGTCAGCAGTGTAGCGAACTCGGAGAATCTTGAGAAAATCTTCGAGACGGTGTGCGACATGGCTAAGGGTATTTAAGCTCATCATTGCTGCTCCACCTTTAATTGAATGAGCAGAACGCAATACCAAGTCTACTTTATGAGGATCGACCAAAGCATCGGATAAACCTAAAAGATTGGACTCGATGCGATCAAAATATTCTTCAGCCTCATCCAAAAAGTTGAGACGAATCTGTTGTTCTGTATCCATGTTGATTTACGAGTAATGGATGATAAATGACGATGACAACCATGAGAAAGGGTGCAGCAAGCAAAGCTTTCATAGTCGTCGTGACAATAATCGGCTATTCGGCTACTTTAAACTGAGCTACTGTAGACTCTAGCTTGCGGGCAACATTAGCTGTTTGACCAATAGACTGGGCAACTTCCGTAGAAGATTTGGAGGTGGTTGCCGATAGATGAGCAATTTTCTGCATGAGCTGGGTCACGTTTTGGGAGGTATCTGCCTGAGATACAGTACTCTGAGAAATTAACCCCATTAATTGATTGATCTCTTGGGATTTTTCGAGGACGACTTTAAGGCTTTCTTTGGTTGATTTGACAATTTGCGTTGTTTCTACCACCTGAGCTGTACCAGATTCCATTGCCTGGTTTACTTCCTGGGTTTCTGCCTGAATGATTGCCACAATGTCGGCAATTTCTTTAGTCGCGGCGGCGGATTGTTCAGCTAGCGCCCCTACCTGTTCGGCAACGATGGTGAAACCCTGTCCGTATTCTCCTGCTCGACCTGCCTCCACACTGGCATTGATGGCTAGTACGTTGGTTTTGAGGGCAATTTCTTCAATGAAGGAAACCACTTGAGAAATCTTTTGGGAGGATTCTCCTAAACGCTTGATTTTTTTCGCCGTTTCTCCCACTGTAGTTCGCAGACTAATAATACTTTCTACCGTTAAGTCCATATTGCTAGTGCTACTAACTACGGTGTTGTAGGTATCGTTAGTAATTTTTTCGGCTTGACTAGCGTTGGTGGCTACTTCCTGAATCGATTTCGACATGTGTTCTACAGACAGGAGGGTATCGCGAGTTTCTTTCGCTTCGGCGATCGCCTGTTC
Organism: Cyanobacteria bacterium P01_C01_bin.72; assembly: GCA_039025955.1. Taxonomy (GTDB): domain Bacteria; phylum Cyanobacteriota; class Cyanobacteriia; order Cyanobacteriales; family Xenococcaceae; genus Waterburya. Next base: position 4,156 of record JBCCNG010000433.1, read on the forward strand.
GGCTAAAAGACGAATTGCTGACTCGTTTTGCTGGAGGGACGAACCTACCTGACTAGTTGACTCTTTGGCTTCAATCGCAATTTCCTGCAGGTTATCAATGATCGCGTTAAATAAATCGGCAACGGTACTAAGCTCTTCTGAATCTAAGTTCGCTCTAACGGTCAAGTCTCCATCGGTGGCATCAGATACCTCCTCAATTAGAGTGTAAATGGCTTTTTCTAGCCGC
>JBCCNG010000434.1:0-4374 GCA_039025955.1 Cyanobacteria bacterium P01_C01_bin.72
AGAGTATTTTGTTCTCGACCGACAATAGCTAAACTGTAGATTGCTGAAGGAGGAGAGAGTTGCTTGCTCAGTCTGGGTTTGTCGATTGCTTCACTAGAGGAATTAGCAGTAAGATCCCACTGTAAGATTAAACCGCTACCATGACCGCTAAATAGATAACGGGAATCGGGGGTAAATGCTAAACCTAAGACGCGATCGGCACGATTATCGCTAAAGGTAAATAGAGGTTCTGATTCGGATAATAGATTCCAAAGCTGTACTTCGCCGTTTTGCAATCCTAAAGCGACGCGGTGGTTATTTACTGGCTGGAAGCGAACGCTACGAATGGGTTTGTTAGTTGTACCGATAAGCTGGTTAGAAACAGTCTGAAACCGATCAATTTCCCAACTGCGAATTTGACGGTCATCGGCGACGCTAATTGCCCGATCTGCCATGCCGTTCACGTCGATCGCGTTAATTCTGCCTTTGTGAGCAGGAAGCATAAATAGCGCCGTCCAAATCCACCAGCCTACACCTAACAACGATAGTCCTGCCAACCCCTGTAGCCATAGAGGTATAACTGGATGCACCGTTAAAGTCAGATTTTGGTCTGCATTTTCCAGGGGGACGCTGGTATCGGATATCGTCCCCGCTACGGGTAATTCTTCTGTGCGTTGCCAACCCCACCAGGGTCTATTTACCTTGGCTACAAGTTCTAAAGCAGCACTTTCTCTAAGATTAAGAGACTGTTCGGGAGAGATTTCCCACTGGCACTCAATATCGTTAGGAACAGGAGTTAGATTTACCTGCTGATTGAGATTACTGTGATTGGTAAAGTCAAACTGATAGCTAGCGGATTTATTGCGCCAGTTGGGTAGCCAGGGACGATGGGACGGAATTTGCGCGACGGAGCGATCGCATTTTAAGGAAACTATTCCCTCTGGCAAGATAGTCAGACTTTCTGCAACGCTGAGTTTTTCGCTCTGAGGTTGCAGGGTATTCAGCTTGAAGGAATATTCTCCCGCCAAAGCAGACTCTAACGCGGGTAATTTGCCTTTAAACTGACGCTCTAGCCACTGTTCGGGCGGTAAATAAAAGGTCTGCTCCGTTTTACCTTTAAACCATTGGGGATTTAATCCCAATAAAGATAGAGTAACTTGGATGGGTTTCTGACTAGAATTATAAACACGAAAGGGAATATCGATCTCGCTAGCGGGTATAAAGCTGGGTTGAGGATAGGTTAACTCAAGCTGTAGCGATCGCCGATCTGGTTCTCGTTCGACTATCAACCGAACCACCTGTCTTTCTTCTGTGTTGAGTTCGAGAGAAAAGATTTTCAGGGTTAGGTTTATCTGTCCGACAAAGCCAGCAATTGGAGATTCTAAAATCGTCACCTCAAACTTAGTGGAGTCTCCTGGAGGATTGAGGGTAGAAATGCCAGGGGAGACTCGATACCAGCTAGAATTATTTTGCTCTACTCCCGCTGCGGTAATCTCCAGCCAGAAGCTGGCAAGGCGATCGCTGTAGTTAGTCGCGTCAATCTCAAAGGAAACAGGCTGTCCCGCACAAAATTTGATTTCCTCGGTATCGATCTGGGTGGCAATTTGTTTAGTTAGCATTTGGGGAGTCGGGGGTAGGGAATCGGGAATCGGGAGTCGAGAATCGGGAGTCCTAAAGGATACCGCTTCGCATATCGGGAGTCGGGAAATGACCTTGCTGTCTCACTGTTTGTTTACAGTTTCGTCATTTTGGTGAACAACGCTTTTATGTCGTAGCTGTTGCGACTGGGCAATTAATTTTTGCCAGCGATCCAAACGAAAGTGAGTGACTAAAGCTGCTTCGTTGGCTTTTTGTTGTTCTGCCTGTAGCTTGTCCACCTGTTGTTTTAAACTAGATTCACGCTGATAGACTACGGTTGCCATTAGTTGAAAAACTCGACCTAGCTGACCGAATTCATCCTGTCGTTGTGCTACGGTATCGAGGCTATCTGGGTCAAAAGTTTGCTGTTCGATATCTTTAGCAGCGCGATCAAAGACTCCAATGGGTTTAACAATCCAGCCCGACATTCTTAAAGCCGTGAAGATTGCTAAAGCAGCGATCGCCGTCCCGACAATAACCACTAGCCGCACGTAGCGATTGACGGGAGACATAAAGTCAGCTTCGGAAATAACTACCGCGACCAACCAGTCGAGATTTTGGCGATTTTTGAGGGGGACTAACTGAACTAGCTGTCTTTTGTTATCAAAATCGAAGGTAAAAAAAGTGCTATCGCGAATTTGCTCTAAGCCTTCAAACTGCTGGAGGGTTTGTTTGGCAGTTGCTTTAATCAAAGGCTGGCTGCTGTTAATTGCTTTTAATCTTCTCTTGCCTTTTTCGGTGGGAATAGAGAGTGATTCTGCTGCTGAAGTTGCTACAATCTTGCCCTGACGATCTAGTATAAAAGCCTCCATCGAGCGATCTTGCTTCACCTGCGCCAAGAAATTACTGATCTCGTTCAGGGACATTTGAACACTTAATACTCCCTGTAGCCGATTGGGTTGCTTGTAGATTGGCAGAGTGGGACTAATAGATAGTATCGAGCTAGACGAAGCAGGATAGATTGCGCTCCAGGCAGAGCTTTGCACTTCTTTAGCCGTGCGATACCAGGGTCGAGAACGGGGGTCGTATTGAGAGCTAACCAGCAGTTTTTGACGCTTACCGCCTTCGTCTAGGCTGTAGGTATGCCGTTCGCCTTTAGTTGTACTGTCTTCTATTTTGAGGTATAAATCATCGCTGCGATTAGACTGCTGTACCCCCAAAAATCTGCCCTGTTCATCCCCATAAAATACATAGTCAATCGCCTCATTTTGCTTGACTAGCTGCCACATATACTTTTTCAGGCTGGCAAAATTATTAAAATCAACTACACCACTTTGTTCGGCGATCGCTATTTGTTGCAGCACCACATGTGGCGCATCGAGATAGTTCTGACTATGTTCGACAATGTGTTCACTAACTTCGTTACTCAACTCTTCGGCAACGTTGTTAACAATTTCTCTTCCAGCAAGAAAAATCAGCGCGCTGGTAAGTCCCATTACCGAAATTAAGGGCAGAATAATTAATAGATGGATAGTTCGGCGAATAGATAGTGCCACGGTATTTTGTTAGTTGTTATGTTGGGAATTGGGAATCGGGAATCGGCAGTAGTTATTCGATTGAGGTTGCAAAAGCGATCGAATCAACTGCACCTTTGGATAATTGTCAGCAAATCGCAATTGTTCATTGTCAATTATCAATTGTCCATTGATAATCCTATTCAAAATAATTATTGGTGGCGCGGGCGAAGGATTCGTATACCTTGGGTAGTTCGATCTGATATTTTTTTAGGCGAGATTCTCGTGCATAGGCGACATACAGGCGACTAGTTTTAATGCCTAATTCCTCAGAAGGACGATCATGTTCGAGAATATCCACCGTCATCTGTGCTGCTACCTCCCCCTCTTCATAAGGCGAGACTCCCAAAGCTAACATCCCCCCATCATCGACATAAAACCCCCAGCAGCCAATATCAGGGAGAGGAGAATTTTCCATAGTCCACTTCATTACTTCTGAAGGAGGAACAATAGCTGGGTCTTGGGCAGAACGTTTCAGGGTATGGTAGTGAGTTATAAACAAAAAATCAGCTTTGCGGTCGGCGGTAAGGATAGCCTGTTGCCACTCTTCAAAAGTATCGAGTTTTACATGTTCGATTAATTCAATTGGTTGCCAGTCAAAATTATCCATTTCCAAATGAACCGCATCGGAAGTTGGGGAACTATCAGAATAGTGAACGATGCGACGGCGATCGCTTGGTAAAATTTGCACGAATGCTTCTTTGATTGAATCGAAAGGAATACGTTCTAATAGACCCGAAACATTGTTGGCTTTATCATAGCCATAGGCTTTTGGTTCAGCATTAACTCCAGTAAACACAACTCTAATTTTTGGATTATCAACAAACTCTTTGGCAACTAGAGATTGAGCATTATCATCGATCGCAATAATCACGTTTGGTTCCCAGTCAATAATATTTTGCTTGGCAACTTCGGCTGCTTTGGCTTTATATTCAGGACTGGGATTGCGCTTAGTATCCATATAATGATACTGAACTTTATAGGGATGTTTGCTCAATGCTCTTTGAATGCCCACATTGATATCTCTGACCCAGGCAAAGCTAGTGGAATAACTATGCAGAATTAATACTCTTGGCTTTTGTAAACTGGCATAGGTGAAAAAGATTAAAGAGCAGATTAAAAATAAAACAATGGGTATTTTAGAATCAACAATCTTTTGTTTAGTAATTAGCTTCATGGTTTTTTGAATAATTGTAATCAAATAAAAATAGACACTGGAGTTAATTACCTACTACCCTTTACA
>JBCCNG010000435.1:0-4368 GCA_039025955.1 Cyanobacteria bacterium P01_C01_bin.72
CTAACCTACTACCTACTACTTACGAACAGACATCTTAAAAACTCCTGGTTTTAACAGCGTGGTTGTACAAGGCGAAATAAATTCGCCGTACCCCACGCTCAAACTAGATGCGGTTTAGCTACAGTCAGTACATCGGTTTTTCAAAGAAAATTGGGTAAGTTATCGCCAGATTTATCTGTTAAAGTGCAAAAGGCTTTGAAAATAGCTTTAAATCTAATTTAATATCATTGCGTAGGTTTTTAAAACTAGCCTGTCGTCGAAGATGACGAACTGGGCAAATACCCTGCAAACGACAGGGCTTGTATCTCATTAATCTCTCTCAAATGACGACGGGAAAAGTATATTTAGTTGGTGCGGGAGTTGGCGATCGCAACTATTTAACAATTAGAGGTGAAGAGTTATTAAGCTGTGCCGAGGTATTAATTTATGATGCCCTAGTAGATAAGTCGCTGTTAAACTTAGTTCCTCTAAACTGTCTGCAAATCCCTGTCGGTAAGCGTGGGGGGCGGGCGAGTACGCCTCAGAGGGAGATCAATCAGCTATTAGTTAAATATTGTCTTCAGGGTAAACAAGTAGTGAGGCTAAAAAGTGGTGATCCCTACGTATTTGGGCGAGCCAATGAGGAAATTGCCGCTTTAGAACAGGCTAACTGCGATTATGCTCTAATTCCTGGGATTTCTTCGACCCTAGCCGCACCGTTGCTAGCGGGAATTCCTTTGACAGATAAATACCTAAGCCGTGGCTACATAGTGCTGAGTGGGCATCAGCTAGAAGTTTTTGACTGGTCGGCGATCGCCAAAATAGATACTCTAGTAATTCTGATGGGGGGACGCACTTTACCCCAGATCATCGAGAAACTATGGCAAAATCAGCGATCGCCCAGCGAACCAATCGCAATTATTCGCCACTGTGGTAGACCGCAACAGCAAATTTTTTGGGGGACATTAACCGATATAGTAGAAAAAACCCAGTCAATTTCCCTTTCCCCCGCAGTTATTGTTATTGGTAAAGTTGTGCAGCTAAGTAATCAAAATCCTCTTTCCCGCCCTCTGCCGCTACTAAATAAAACCGTCTTGGTAACTCGTGCCGCCGAACAGTCGAGTAAGTTTTCTGCCCTGCTAAGGGAACAGGGAGCAACGGTGGTAGAAATGCCTGCTTTGCTCATTACTCCCCCTTCAGACTGGACTGTTTTGGATCAGGCGATCTCCAATCTCTCACAATTTCACTGGTTGATTTTAACTTCGGCTAATGGCGTAAATTACTTCTGCGATCGCCTGTACCATTTGGGCTACGATACCCGCGCCCTAGGCAAAACCAAAATAGCGGTGGTGGGACGTAAAACCGCTGCGGCACTACAGGAGAGGAAGTTAAATCCCGATTTTATTCCCCCCAACTACGTTGCAGATTCTCTGGTGGAACATTTTCCCGCAGCTTTGGCAGGACAAAAAGTATTGTTTCCTAGGGTGGAAAGTGGCGGAAGGGCAGTGTTAGTGCAAGAATTGACCCATAAAGGGTCTGAGGTAATAGAAGTAGCCGCCTATCAATCTAAATGTCCTGTTCAAATAGATAAATTAGCGTGGCAATACTTGAGCCAAAAACAAATTGATATTATTACTTTTGCCAGTTCAAAAACCGTCAAGAACTTTGCTCAACTTATACAGCAGCAAAAATTATCTGAGATGGATGGTAATCACGAGCATCTTCTAGAAGATGTTTGTCTTGCCTCAATTGGACCCCAAACTTCCAAAACCTGCCATGAATTACTAGGCAGAGTAGATTTAGAAGCCGCAGAATACACCTTAGAAGGGCTAGTTACGGCAATCTGTAACTATAAATCCTACTAATATGAAGCATTGCAGATTTAAACTGGGGATCTGAGTTTGCTTCCAAGGCGATCGGCTAAACTATAACTGACGCTTTAATTCATTTTCCTGACTATATTAGATATAGGAAAATATATGCTTGCTTCCAGTAGCACCATCGCCAAGGAAAGAGATACTTAATGTCTAACATAGAACCCAGAAGGACACCATTAAGCAACGTTCATAAACACCCAGGCTACAGAGGTAGACCACCCGCTTCTAGCTATAATACTGGCGAACATCCTTTCCAGGATAGTGCTTTAGGTTTAGTCTCGACCAAAAGCTTTCCCGCAATTGTTGGCACAGCGGACATGATGCTCAAGTCATCGGAAGTAACTATGGTCGGTTACGAAAAGATTGGTGATGGCTACTGTACGGCAGTGGTTAGGGGTAACATTGCCGATGTCAGACTAGCGGTGGAAGAAGGAGCAAAAACCGCTGAAAAGTTTGGGCAGCTTGTTTCCAAGCTGGTAATTGCTCGTCCCATGCCAAATTTAGAGGCTGTATTTCCTATCGGCAGTCATTTGATTGAGTTAACTCAGAAAAGGCGGGGTTACAGTCGTCTGAGTAATCGCTCGATTGGTTTATTGGAAACTAGAGGTTTTCCCGCCATGGTGGGGGGTGCAGATGCTATGCTCAAGTCGGCAGATGTTCAGCTAGCTTCTTATGAAAAGATTGGCGATGGTTTATGTACCGCCATTATACGCGGTTCGGTAGCTAACGTAGCAATGGCGATCGAAGCAGGGATGCAAGAGGCAGAAAGAATTGGCGAACTCCATGCGGTGATGATTATTCCTCGCTTGTTAGAAGATTTGGAGCATACCCTGCCTGTGGCTGGCTATTGGCAAGATGAACAAGAGCCTTTACCTGTCTTGCTACCAAAAGAAGTGAAGCAGAAAGAGAAAGAATTGATTGAGTTGCCCCAAGCCGAACCTCAGCCCATGAAAATGCCGCTGAAAATGAGAAGAAAAATGGAAATTGAGGAGCTTTAATTTCTTATACCTGCTTTGTTTAATGCTCCTGTATTACTAATATTTGTCCAAGTAAAGATCAAGACACCGCACATTAGACTAACTCTATAAATATTTAGAAGTGTAACCAGGGCAAATAGTCGGTGCAATGTCTAATCTGTCTATGATCACTCACACCCATTGAAGAATAGGTCTACTTTGGGAAACTCTTATATCATCCAGTCAATCAACCCTCTGTCAGTTCTTAAGTTGAGGGTGATAATAATGCGATCGCTTTAAGTACCAAGTTAGGGAATCATGTAAACTTCTGCAATTATTCCCCGATTCCTGAGAAAAGAGTAATTGAGGAGTAATTGATTTGTCCTGGACTTTCTTAGACCAATGAATAAATCAGAAAATTTCCCAAAATGTGAATAAGAGGATGTCTGAAAAGTATTAAATTATGCCAATCTTCTTAACATCAAACGAATCATAGCAACTCGAATCATAGTTTCGGAGGTGGCAGGTAAAACTTCATAATCTTTGTTTAAACGGCGACACCAATTAAACCAACCGAAGGTACGCTCGACTACCCAACGTCGAGGGCAGCGCGTAGCGTAGATCGTCGCCGCAAGCGACGACTGGAACGCGAATGCGTTCGCATCTTAAATCCCTTTTCCCGGTCTGAACGTAGGACAGTTTCAAGAATCCACCGATACTTATCCATAACCCATCTCATAAATCCCTCTCCCCTATATCCCCCGTCAACCCAGATTTTTATCAAACGCCAGAATTTTGTCTGTTCTTTTTTGACTTGGGCAAAGACCAACTTAGCACCTGCTCTTTCGGGTAAATTGGCTGCTGTGACTACTACCACAATCAAAAGTCCGAGAGTATCAACTAAAACATGACGTTTACGTCCTTTGATTTGCTTGGCACAATCGTATCCCACTTCTGTATGTATCATCGTTGCCGTTTTAACAGATTGACTATCTAAAACCGCTGCCGATGGACTGGGATGGCGATCTTCAATTGCCCTAACCCATTGTCTTAATTGCTCATGAATGCGTTCCCAATCTCCATTGATTCGCCATTGTCTGAAGTAATGATAGACTGTCTTCCATTTCGGAAAATCATGTGGCAGTAGACACCAGGCACATCCAGCTACTAGTACGTAAAAAATTCCATCCATTACCCCTCTCATCTCTACCGTTCGAGGACGACCGCCAGTTTTTGCGGGTGGGATTAAGGTTTTGATTACTTCCCATTGTTCATCGGTTAAATCGCTGCGGTATGATTGTCTCATGACTCTCGTTTTCTGTCTTTTTAAGCTATTGACAGATTCAATTTAACGGGAGTTTTTCTTAATATTGTTCGCGATCGCAATTATTTTGACTTTTCAGATATCCTCTTACCTCGACTTTATCCAATCAAGCGGCATAAATAGCAATGTCTCTCAAACGATTGAATAAAGGACGAGGAACTTTTATCATGTCGGTAGATTTGGATGAGATGGAAAAAGTGCTAGCCCAGAGAAATCGGCGTACGAGAGCCAG
>JBCCNG010000436.1:0-4350 GCA_039025955.1 Cyanobacteria bacterium P01_C01_bin.72
AGAGCGTCACCTTGCCAAGGTGAATGTCGAGGGTTCGAATCCCTTCACCCGCTTATATTAGGTTAAGTTAAAACAACTACTCATGGTGCAGGCTCAAGGAGTTTATTAAAATTAGCTTGAGAAGTATAGCGAAAGTAAGCGAAGAGCGTATATTAATCTTTATAGACAGATAATAAAAGTTTACTTAGTTGTCTCAGTTTAATAACCTCAACCGATTAGAGTGCGTCCACCTAAAGTACACAAGATAGATTTAACTAGTGAGTATCCCTGTCCGTGTCGAAGAAACGGTAAGTTGAAGCCGATTATTTTGACTGAGGCTCTGGGTTGCGATCGCTGTCAGCAAATATTTGCGGTCAAAAAAGACGGCGAGGTAATCGAGCAGCTAGCTTCTATTTATCAAAAGAAATCGTGGAGATGGGCGGGTAATCGTTGGCAAAATGCCTATACTCGTTGGACACAAAACTACCTGTCGATGCTGTTGCTGTTGCTGTTTGCGATGAGCTTTGTCCTGGTGGTGATTTTGCCGCAAGTGTTGCGTTGGCTAAATGCTCAGAGTATGATTTCCTGGATAGTAGTGTTGTCTTTTCTGATGATGCTACTAGTCCTATCGCTGTTTGTAATCTATCGGCATTAATAGCAAAGCAATGCAAAGTTCATCAGATCGATTGTTGACTATAGTTCGAGAATCCCGTCAAGCTGCGATTAAACTTGCTCAGATATCAGGAGCAAAAAGAAGATTAGGCATATTAGCGATCGCCAAGGCAATAGCCAGCAGTTTTGATGAAATCTTGGAAGCAAATACAATCGATCTAGAGATGAGTCGCGAAATGGCAATTTCCGAACTGATTGCCGACTGGTTAAAATTAACTCCAGAGCGATTAGAAATGGCGGTAGCAATCCTTAAGCGGCTGGCAAAATCTCCAGATCCGACTAAAGGTTTAATCAACGCAACTTATCAGTTAGAAGCTTCACAAATTTATAGTCAACTAATACCTTTAGGAACAATAGCTCTGGTTTATGAAGCATTTCCTGAGTTAGCAGCGATCGCAGCAGGGATGTGTCTCAAGACAGGCAATAGTCTAATTATAAGAGGTTGCAGTTCGGCTAGTAATTCTAATCAAACTATTGCTAAACTAATTCGGAAAGCATTAGTCTCGGTAGAGTTGCCTTCTAGTTCAATTGCTGATATCTCTGCTGATTTGGGCATTTCGATTCAGGAGTTGGTAACCCAAGATCGTCATCTAAACTTAGTTATACCTTATGGTCGTCCTAGTTTTGTCCAGCAGGTAGCGGAAAAAGCGACGGTAACAGTGCTGAGAACTACTATTGGTAACTGTTATTTATATTGGTCACAAAGCGGCAATCTCGAATCAACTCGGCAGATGATCGTCGATAGTCATAATGGTCAACCAGATGCCGTCAATGCGATCGAAAAAGTATTGATCCATCGTGAAGTAAAGTCTTCATTACTACAATCTTTGTTTAGCAGTCTACAGCAGCAGGGATTTAAGCTTCAGGGAGATCAAGCCTTAGTAGAGCAGTTTCCCGATTTTCTCTCCTTAACCAAGTCTGATCAATGGTGTAGACCTTTTCTGACTAAAACTGTGGCATTTCGGCATATAGATAGTCTATCCCAGGCAATTCTGTGGATTAATCGGAACAGCAGCGGTCATGCCGACTCGATTGTTACGGAATTATATCGCGAAGGGCGACAGTTTGCCCGTGGGATTGATAGTGCTTTAGTTTACGTTAATGCTTCTCCCAAATTCTCTCGTATTCCCGAAGGGGGCAGAGATATATTCTTGGGAGTATCAAATCAAAAAGGCTATCGTCAAGGTTTAATCTCGGCTGAAACCTTTACCACGGTTAAGCAGATAGTACAAGGGTGAGCTGCATTAGACATTGAGCATTGAGCATTGAGCATTGAGCATTGAGCATTTAACATTTAACAGATTGATGTTGCTTGGCTGACGGCTAAAGACTATACAATTTGTAGCAAGCATTTATCTATTTCATATAACTCAATGAGTCATCCACAGCGTATTGAACCCAAGCCAGGACAAGAATCTGTCTGGGATTATCCTCGTCCGCCTCGTTTAGAGCGATCGCCAAAACAAATCAAAATTGTTTTTAACAAAGTTGTTATTGTTCAGAGCAATAATACCTATCGGGTATTAGAAACCAGTCATCCACCTTCTTACTATATTCCCCCAGAAGATATTAAGCTGGAATATTTACAGCCATTGGCTTCTGGCAGATCCTTTTGTGAATGGAAAGGGGTCGCTCGTTACTATAATTTGGCGGTTGGCGAGCGAGAAGTAGCTAAAGTAGCCTGGTACTATCCTCAGCCAACGGCAGAATTTGCTGCGATCAAAGATTATGTGGCTTTTTATCCCAGTAAAATGGATGCCTGTTATGTTGATGATGAATTAGTTACGGCTCAAGCAGGAGACTTTTATGGCGGTTGGATTACCCAAGATATCGTTGGACCATTTAAGGGTGAAGCGGGTAGTTGGGGATGGTAATTAAGAAGGGATGTCCTAAAGGATACTGCTGCGCATAAGGGATGAGGGATGAGGAGTAAAGAGTAAGGAGTAAAGAGTAAGGAGTAAAGAGTAAGGAGTAAAGAGTAAGAAATAAGGGGTTGTAGCTAGATGTTTATTAATGCATAAGGAGAAAAGATGTTTAGAGCTTGGTTGTTTGGTGTGGGAATCTTGTTTGTATTGGCAGAGTTTAGTATCTGGCTCAAGCAGTTTATTTTGCCCCTACCTCTTTATATTTTGGCGGGAGCATTTTTGGCGATCGCTTCAAACTACGAAAAGGGTTTAGTCGCCCTGTTTCGTCAGGAAGATAGTACCCAAGGAGATGCCTTGACTCAGACAGCGACTTTGATTAATCAAGTCAAATTCGTCGCAGGACAAGAAACTGAGGGGCTTCCTGAAGCCGATTAAAACTGACCACCATTGATAAATGCTCATTGGTGACAAACTCATACATGTTGCAATTAATTAATCTTCAGGAAACTTAGTGACTTTAAATTCCAGATCACACAAGGCTCAAGGCCACATGAACAATGATTGGGCAACCTCTGATAAATCAAAGTGGGTACAATAAATCAGTGAAACCTCAACTCTGAGCAATTTTGCTACATATCTTTCATTTCCTGATTACCAATTAAGGCTCATGAACCTGACACCAATCTGGGGTTCTTTAACAGTGTTTATTGTCTGTCCCTTGCTGGGTGGATTACCCCTAATCGACTGGATTACCTATGCTCTGACTGGTCGTCAGTTAGGTAAATTAGGCACAGGAAACATTTCTGTCTCGGCTGCCTTTTATCATGGGGGGAAAGCTGCGGGAATCTTTGCTGTACTGAGTGAAGCGGCAAAAGGAGCGATCGCCGTATTGCTAGCAAGAATGTTTTTTCCCACGGGTTCGGTCTGGGAAATTATTGCCATTATTGCTTTAGTCATGGGGCGCTATTGGATTGGTCAGAGTGCGGGGACAACTAACGCCGTTTGGGGGATTGTGACTCATGATGCGATCGCCGCAGGGCTGGTGTGGCTGATTAGTTTGGTTGGCTTTACTGTTATTCGTGATCGCCAGTTCGGTAAGTATGGGGCTTTGGTTTTATTAGTCTTAATTATTGGCTTGCGCCATCCCCAGCAGTTGGAATATGGGGCGGCGACTTTTGCTTTAGCAGCCTTGCTGGGGTGGATTTACCAAAATATACCCGATGATTTAGATTTAGCTACCACTACGGATGGATCGAGCCAAAGTAGGATGTTTCGTTTTTTTCAGGGAGACAAGAATATTATTACTCTAGATCGCAAATTGAAAGCTGCGGAGGTAGGAGCGAAAGCAGCAAATTTATCTCTTCTCAAGCGTCAAGGATATCCCGTCGCCGAAGGATGGGTTTTACGGGCAGGAGATGATTTAAATGAACTTATCGCCAAGCTTCAGCCTACGGCTGAAGCACCCCTAATTGTTCGTTCTTCTGCCATCGGTGAAGATTCGGCTTCGGCATCGGCAGCAGGGCAGTATGTCAGTATTCTTAACGTTACTAACAAGCAGGAGTTAGAATCGGCAATTATTGACTGTCAGGCTTCTTATGTGGCAACCAGTGCCCAGGAATATCGTCGCCACAACCAACAGGAAGAGGCTTCGATGGCAATTTTGATTCAGCGACAGATTGAGGGATTGTATAGCGGCGTAGCCTTTAGTCGTGATCCCGTAAATCAGCTGAGTGACAGGGTGACAATCGAGGCTCTACCAGGCAAGGCAACCAAAATTGTTTCTGGAAAGTATACTCCTCAAAGATATCAGGTTGATATTCCTGAAGGTTCTTTA
>JBCCNG010000437.1:0-4342 GCA_039025955.1 Cyanobacteria bacterium P01_C01_bin.72
AATCTGTACGGGTTTAAATCCCCCGATCAGTCTAGTCATACAGCTTTGGCAGTTAACTCCACCACAATCAGGATAGGCCGTGCTGCCAGGGCTAATTTTAATCGCTTCAGGCTGTCTGACTGTTTTAGTCGTCGGGGTGATACTGGGTTCACTTGACCACAATACCTGCACATAGTCAAAGTCTGGGAGACGGCAATCTCTCACCCAATCTTGAGTGTGGTAATAGATTTGAGTTGGCAAGATTGAAATATTCTCTGCCGTCGGAAACAGCTTGGGTAACTGCTGCAAATCAGACTCTGGGATTTGACCGCTTAATACCTTTTCATAACAGTCGATCGCCTGTTCGGACTGTTGAGTCCGTTCGAGAACTTTGCCTAGCTGAAAACAAATCTGGGGCTGGTTGGGCTGTAGTGCTAGACCATGGTAGTAGACGCTTATCGCCGCATCTAATCGATGTTGGCGAGCCAGACAATTACCTAATTTTAGGTATAACTCAGCATCTCCTGGTTTGATTTGTAATGCACGCTGATAATAAGATTCTGCCTGCTTAATCCCACCAAACTCAAACAGCACATCTCCCATATATCCATAGGTGCGCCCAAGATGGTGATAAGCTGACTCTTTTTGCCCCGACTTGAGTGCCTGAAGAAAACGAGCGCAGGCCAGTTTGGCTATTTCTAATAAATCTTCAGGACTGCTAGATGTTTTTCCCTGGTTATAAGCATTGATAAACTCAGGCTCTAAGTCAATGATTCTGCGCCAAGATTCTAGAGTAGAGTCTATATTTCCCATCCTGTACTGAACATCGGCATAGTTACTATGAGCCAGGACGCTGTTTGGCTCTAGCTGGACTACATGACGAAAATATTTAGCCGCCTGAAGCTGATTGCCCTGTTGCTGCCATAGCCGACCCAAGTTTTGATGCGCCAGAGACATCTTCGGCTCTAGACTAATTGCGGTTTCAAAACTAGTTAGTGCTAGTTCTGGTTGACCATTAAACCAATACACCTGACCCAAATTATTGTGGAGCGTCGCCCAGGTAGGATCGAGGGCAATACCCTGCCGCAAAATGGCGATCGCTGTAGTATATTTTTGTTGACGAGCGTAGCTACTGCCCAAATTACTATAGGCTCGCACTAAGTTAGGCTGAAGCTGAATTACCTGTTGATAAGCGGTGATCGCTGCTTCGAGATCTCCCTTCTGATCATAGAGAACCCCTAAATTAAAATATGCCGCTTCATAGTTGGGCTTGATCTTGATGGCTTGATTATATGCAGAGATCGCTCCTTGCCAATTACCAACCTGGTGCCGCACTACCGCCAAATTGTACTGTAGCTCTGACCAATTAGGTCTCAGCTTTAATGCCTGCTCATAATGCCACTCTGCCTGCTTTGGATCTTGCTGCTTGCTGTGGAGCAAACCCAATTCTCCATAGATTTCTGCCTGGTTGATTGTTGTGCCGAGAGCTTTGCGGTAGGCGCTAATTGCTTGGGCAAATTTTCCCTGCTGGGCATAGGCTCTAGCAAGATAAGGATAAAATTCTACTCGTTCAGCATCAGCGGAGATCGCTTGTTGGCAAATATCGATCACCTGCTCCCATTCTCCTCGCCCCAGGTGAGATTTGATCTTTTGGAATGAGGATTCACCTTTTATCATTGACGGTAGTAGGAATGACCCTGGCTCAAATTACACAATAGACAGAATAACCCGAACAATTTAAAAATAGGACAAACCATCGGTGGAAATTATTATACAAGGCAAAATAACCCTTGCCATTGACAACTTATATTAAAATCAAAATTTTTTTCTAACACCTCAATATACTACTATTAGACCCACAACATTACGTCGTGGGTCTACTTCTCTTAATCTAAATTTTAGCGATTTGATAAGACCGAAGTCAGCTTACTTAGAATACTTCCCAAGTATCAGTGTCGTCTATTTGGCTAATATCTATATCTAGACCTTTACCAATTTGGATTGCTTCCTCTCCATCAACAGATAATAGTCCTGTCTCAGAATCATAGCTTACACCATCACTGACTCCCATGATTTTGATGGTATCGATAATATCTTCACCATCTCCACTTTGGAAATCAAAGATTTGATCTATTTCGCCGATTTCAAAATCGCTGGTGAGAAATTCAAAGATGTCATTACCAGCGCCACCTCTGAGTATATCGAAACCCATGCCGCCATTGAGAGTGTCGTCACCTTCACCACCATCAAGCAGATCGTTGCCAGCACCACCCATAATCATATCGTCTCCATCTAGACCAAGAGCAGTGGAACCTCCTGCTACTCCCAAGTCGATTGAGTCATTTAGTGCGCCGCCAATAATAGTCAGCGACGTGCCAGACTCGTCACCATTGGGCAGAACTTCAATGATGTTTTCTTCATCTTGAGGAGAGATAACCTCCAGGTTCTCGCCAACGAACATTGTGCCTGATTCATAAGAAACAATAACACTTGACATAATTAATATATCCTCACTATTTATAATTTTTATTCGACCCTAAATATGCCGTCAATGCCAGGTAATAAAACCACTAGAAACCATCATAAATCATATTTTAATTAAGTCCAGTCTTACTATATACAAAAGCCATAATATGCTTAAAAACCCTTGTAATTAGAAGAACACTAATATTTTATCGGCTAAATCTATTGCGGTCATACGTAAAAACCACTAGCTTTAAACTCTATTTAATGCGTTTTGCTATAAACACTTATGAATACTGAGACTGAAAAATGTCAAGATTTGTGCACGCCCATCCTAAGTGAATATGCTTAATTGTCAACTGTTAATTTTTTATACCACCATTGTTAATCAAGCACAAAAATTAAAAGATATATTCTTGTTTTTATTAGCAAAAAAAATCTCTAACGCAAATCAGAGTTTTCACTGATATTGAGTAGCAATTGACAATAAACTTAGGTAGTTCAGGGCGATTTTTGCAGCCAAACAAAAGCTATGTAAACCTTTCGACGGATTCGAGTCATCTCGTTGTTTTTACGGAGACAAAGAATAAGAAATGAGGGATGAGAAATAAGGGATAAGGGATTTAGTCATTCAAAATAGGACTAGCTGAAAAACTGGGATTTGAAAGAATATCTGTTTAAAAGCTTTTCGCCATTGGCTATAGATCTGGGGAAAATAATGGGAATGACTATGTATAGCTTTTCTCAAATTAGTGAGGTACATCCAGAGAATTACCGACTAACAACGAACAACGAACCCAAAAATTACGCTATACCTCACTCAAATGAGAACTGCCATAGAGTAAATATCTAGTTAGGTTAAAACAGTAGCTATGCAAAGTGATTGACAAACTACTGCGGCTTAATTATGATTGCTGGCGTGTGAGGAGGGAACAAAACTATGAGAGCCAGGACGCAAAGTAGCAAGCTCTTTGCGGTAAGGTCTTTGGCTCTTTTCTTTATTTTGCCGTCAGCTAGGTTGTGAGTAAAGCCTGGACTAAAATAGGACTTGGTTGAGCAGCGATCGCACCAGATTTAGTGGTGGTTAAACCGCCTACCGCACAGGCATAACGGACGATATTCTGTGCTACTTGGGGATCGGATAATCTTTGGATGCCCTGCTGACATAGCTGATGAATAAAGCCCGCTAGAAAAGCATCCCCAGCCCCAGTGGTATCAATAACCTTAAGTTTAAAAGGACTTACTTTTCCTTCATTTTCGTTGAGGCAATAGCTTACCTGTGCCGCTCCATTGCTGACTAAAACTCCTTCAACCGAACCTAACTGATAGAATATAGCTCCTGCATCAGCCGTTTCAAATAGCCATCGAGCTTCTTCTTCAGCTAGTTTAAGAAAGTCTACATAGTCCCAAAGTTTTTCAATTAACGGCAAGGCTTCTTGTTCATCAAGCCAAAACATTGAGCGCCAGTTGACATCAAGGACAATCTTGAGGTGATATTCTACCGCTAACTCTAAAGCGCGAAATACCGACGCTCTGGTTTGGGGATAAGCCAGTTCCAAAGTACCGATTACGAGATATTCCGCCTCTAAAAACAGCTCTGTAGCTAGAGACTCAGGGTCTAAATAAGCATCGGCAAATTGATCAGCAGCCAGTTTACCAAAGCCAGCAAAAGTGCGATCGCCTTCTAAGGAGCGAGTTACATAAACCTGTCTGGTAGAGAATTTCTGGCTATATTGGATTCCCGAAATGTCTACGCCGACAGACTCAAGCAGTAAAACTAGTTCTTTACCTAGATCATCTTGACCCACGCTGCCAATAAATGCTGAGGGAGTACCCAGTTTGGCTAAAGCACAGGCTACGTTGTCGGGTGCGCCTCCTGGATAAGAAGTCCAAGATGTAA
>JBCCNG010000438.1:0-4335 GCA_039025955.1 Cyanobacteria bacterium P01_C01_bin.72
ATTATGACGAAAATATAGAGGTTTTAGGGATTGGAAATATTTTTGGCACTATAGTCCCTAAAGACACATCAATCATAGCTCGAAACCGTTGGATTTGCGTTATCTTTTCTAACTTATTTCTCTTTATTAAGTAAAGTAAAGTATACAAATTACTAAACTGTTTCTAGTTTGCTCAAACGAGTGCTTATAGTAAACCTTATCAGTGTGAAGTTGCTTTTACACCAGATTCAAATTCAGATAGTTTGGATTGCGTAAGTTCTAGTTAATTGTTAATTATCTAAAATTTCCAACACCGCTTTGGCATTGAGCTTGTTTTTAAACCAAATCAGCCTATTGGGTAAATCAGTGAATTTTACTCCTGCTTTATCTAGGTTCAATCTTTCGGAAACAGCCAGAATCAGATTTTCCGTATCACCATTACGAACCTGATAAAATTTCTTTTGTAAGTATTCTGGTCGCCAATAACCCACAATCTCTAATAAATATTCTCTGCCGTCGGGATGAACAAGTCGAAAGTCGGGAATCATCACGCTTCCAGGTAAAGGAATGAGATCTACTTCTCTTTCCAGTCGCCATTCCGTTTTGGCTTTTGCCCAGCTTTTAGCAAAGGAAGCTTCGAGCATACTGTCATAGGGTTTCCCTGGAGGATAGTGAGAAATCAGCCCACAGCGATCGCTTGCTAAGACAAATTTACCTGTTTTGACGCTACCCGAATATTGATCGCGATTCTGTAGCTTTGCCTGGAGACTCCACTTTGTCACATGGAGTAGAGCAGGAATCATTTTTGCTAAGGCTAATCCGTAGCGGGTGCTAGCTTTAAACAGACTGGCAGGGCCATCCATGGTGAGAGTAAAACCTGTGTCGGCATCTCCTTCGATATATGCCATGAGTTGAAACAGCTTGATATAGCGAAACAGCAGCTTATATTCACCAGGATCGTTGCGATGGGCATTAATCACCACGCTACTGGCGCGATAGAATATTCCCTGTACCTGAGATAAGTTATAGCGATGCAGCAGGGATTCGGGTACAGGTGCGTCAAACTGGGTGAGGATACGATTTTCTTGCAGATCCGCGTATAGTCCTGTCTCAATTTCCCCACGGGATACAGGGCGCTTTAGTTCGTCACTCAACTGGTAGGAAATAGCATCTAGGGTACTGCTACGTTGATCTGGTAGAGCAATAGTTTTCGCCGCCTCAGCGAATACTTTTTGTCTGAGGGTAAAAGGTTCGAGGGGGCTAATAATTTCTAGGGTAGAAAAGGTGTTGCGGAGTATGTGAGCCAAGCCGCGCTTCAATCTGTAGTCGGGGCTATCTCCCTCTAGCTCCAGCAATTGTCGATCTAATTCCCCCTGGGTTTTGCCGATGCAGTTTTGAAAACAAGCAATTATTTCACTGGCGATCGCCAAATTACGGTTATCGATTTCTAACTTTTTGGGTATGATTGTTTCGCCATTACGCTTATATATAAGTAAGTCGCTTTTTAGCATCGAAGAATTTTAGTTAGCATTTGACAAAATGTATAAGTCTTTAGAATGTCGCCCAGATAGCTATCAGGAATGGTATCAGAGAGGCAACAAGCTACGGGGGGAAGGTCTGTATCACGAAGCTTTAACTAGCTATGAACGAGCTTTAAACTATCAGCCTGATGACTACTGGACATGGTATCGCAAAGGAGTTGTTCTCGAAGCGTTGGGCTATTATGACGAGGCAATTGATAGCTTTGCTCAAGCCTCTACTATTGAACCAAACAACTACTGGTCATGGTATGAACAAGGCTGTATTCATTTTACTGAGTTTGCCGAATATGCAGCGGCGATCGCCTGTTTTATCTCTGCGCTCAAGCTCCGTCCCCAAGACTACTGGGCAACCTACCGCTTGGGAGAGTCCTATCGTCACCTCAACCAATATATTCAGGCAATAGACTGCTACAATCAGGCTCTAGAACTACGCCCTGAAGATTTTTGGAGTTTTTATCGTCGAGGGGAAGCACAACAGCAGCAAGGTCAGCCAGAAGCAGCCATAGACAGCTATCAAAATGCCCTTGAGGTTGAACCTGATGATTATTGGGCTTGGTATCAGCAGGGGACAGCTTATCAGCAGCTAGAACAGTTTGCCGCAGCAATCGCCTGTTATCAACAGACTTTAGATTTAGCTCCTGAAGCCGACTTCGCCTGGTATCAGCAAGGCTGTTGCTATCAAGAATTATCAAATCGCAATTGGGCAATTATGTCTCTGGAAAAAGCGATCAATATTCACCCAGCAAAATATTTGGCATTAGCAGTTAATGATTCTATTTGGTCAGATTATCGTTACCAACAGGGTTTTCAATTACTAATTAGCAATAAGAGTCGCCAATACGGAGTCAGTATTTAAAGTGAATTTATTTGAGGTGAATTAGTTTCCCCGCTAGTCTTGATTGCCGCTTAACTGCTCTTTTAAGGCAGCCAATGAAGACCAGCGACTATCTATGTAATGTTCTTCAGTTGTTCTCGATTGGCTAGCTCCTGGACAGTTTCCGCCGCATACTTTTCTCAGGGGTAGAGCTAGAGATAGTTGTTCAAACAGCCAGGCTTCAGGGTCGAAATGTCCGTTAGGGGGAAGTGTTTCCGAGAGATCATCAAAAGAAACCTCTCTTTCGTGGGGAATGTCCTGAGGATTTTCTAGTTCAGATTCGAGCCAAATTAATTCCGATGCGTTGATCGCCAGCCGGTGATTGTAATGCTGTAAGCAGCGATCGCAAACCAATGTGGTAATTGTTTCTGCTTGGGAGGCAATATCTAAAAAATTACCACCATGGCGCACAGAGATCACTCCTTTGACGGGAACTAAAGTATCTAAACCAGCAATACTGTCGTCAACAATAATTTCTGCGGTGCGTTTTGGTGCTTTAAGCAGATGCGGAATATAAATCGGTTCCATTATTTCTCTAAAATATGACCCACAGGAAAGCAGAGACTACCTATGGGATTTTGATCTACTTACAGTAGCTAACCTTATTCTGGCAATACTATCAGGTTACGATTTGGCTCTTGTCCTCTACTTTCGCTTCTCAAGCCGTCCGTACCTTCCAGTAAGGAATGAATTTGTTTTCTTTCGGCAGAAGATAAGCCTGGTATCTCTACCGCTTCTCCCGTTGACTGCACTTTGGCGATCGCTTCTTGGGTTAAAGCGGCAAGCTCTTGGTTACGCCTAACTCGATAACCATCTATTTCTACTACAAAAGAATTATGAGCATCTTGCTCTGCGTCCAAATTAAGTATGGTATTAGCCAGGTACTGAATTGCATCAATACTTTCACCTTTATTGCCAATTAGCTGCTGCTTCTGCGCCGCTGTAAAATCATTACCGCCAATACTCAACCAGCTTGAATTTGAATCAGCCGAAACTGTTTCAAAACCTTCTGTTTCCACCACAGCAGCTACTCCCATCAAAGTTAGTAGCTGCCCTAACCATTCTTGACCCGAACTCAATTGATTTTTCACAATAGTTTGGTGTTGTTAACCTGAAGTTTTTTCTTTCTTCTTAGAACGCTTGCGCTCGAACGGGAGGGCTTCTCTCTTAGCGGCTGCTTCAGCTTGCTCCTGCTCGTCCAGTATTTTCTGCAAATCATCTGGCAGAGGTTCGCGCATCAAAAACCAAGTCTGACCAGTTTGGAAAAAGTTGGCTACTACAATATACATCAATACCCCAGCAGGTAGGGGAAAGAAGAGGAACATACCGCTAAACAATAGAGGCGTAATCTTATTGATTGCCTGCTGCTGATCTGCACCAGCGCCAGCATTTTGCGCCCCACTCATCTGTTGGTTAACGTAAATACCAACCCCAAACATCAAGACCATTGCCAAGATATCAAAATTGATCCCACCGTCTTCATTGGTTACGCCAACTCGTCCCAGCTTTTCAATAAATAAAAACCCTGTCTCCGCTGCAATTCCAGGAATTGTTACCTGAATCGTGGCATCTCCAGGCTCTAAAGCGGTAATTGTGCCGTCTTCATTAATTCGAACCCTCTCAGACCCCTTAGTTACTTCAAAAGTAGGCTTAAGATCTTGGTCATGATCAGGATTTTCCGCCAATAAAGTTTTGAAGGACTTACCTTCAGGAGTTTGAAATTCAACTTTAGTCGTTTCTCCTACAGCTAACTTGCTACCTCCAGGCAACATTGCCGCAATTTTTTCGTGAATCCCATCGTCGACATATATATTTTTGGGCTTAGTAGCAAAAGGTTGGGGCGCAACACGCTCAATTTGCTCTTGGGGCAAGATTTGAACATTAACGTCGTAAGGAGTGTTCGTAAATGGCGATCCCCTTAAGGTAGCAAAAAGAGCAAAA
>JBCCNG010000439.1:0-4328 GCA_039025955.1 Cyanobacteria bacterium P01_C01_bin.72
CACTTAAAGGCGATCGTCTATTTGCTCATTATTATCTAACTCAATATCTAATTCAGGTTCAACTCCCCCGAAAAGTCCTGTAGCTTAGTAAAGGAATATGCTCCCATTAATGCCCCCCATGTCCCTTTCCCAGTGGCTGGATCAATACCTTTATCGTAGGTAAGTAGCTCGCCAGCAGTTACTTTAAAACCCAAAAAAACTTGAAAAGTAGTTCCTTGATAGGTAACGCTACAGGGTTCTTTGGTTACAGGAGTGGTAGTAAAAGCATATCTGCCATTGCCTAAATCTTCTGTTGCCACCTTGAGAGTACAGTTAGGCAGAAACTTGATTTTATCAGGAGTAATCTGAGCAATTAAATCCTGATTTTGTCCTGCACCTCTAGCTGTAGCCAAATCTTGAAACATATAAAACTCTACTTTTATATTTTCCTGTTCTCGCTGTCGTAGACGCAGAATTCGCGGACGGTAAGGCTGATCTAGCTTGAGAATATTTGCCTGCTCGGCAAAGAGAGTAATACTATCTTCGGTAAAAATTGGTATTGGACGTATCCAGAGACGCAGATTGACAAACCACGCTGGCTGTTCTATCGCTTGGGATTGATTACTAAACTCTCCCGCTAAATAGGTAGCTAAGGCAGTCAGTTGAGGCGAAAAATTCATGAAGTAAATGAGGCTACTCGGTCACAATTATCATAGAGCATCTGATATCTGCGTGAATTGCGACGGGGCTTAATGATAATCTGGATTAAAGAATATCTTCAGAAAAATTTAAGAGTCTAGTTGGCTCATCTCAATTATTTAATTAACTAGCCATAAAACTATAACCATGTCTCAATTAGAACGCCTGATCAGTCTTGCCGAGGATGAGCTAGCCGTATACAGTTCCGATGCCCGCAAAATCGAAAAACTGCGCCAGAAAATCGGTCTTTCCCTCAATGCTAGACAGCAAAAAGAAGTCAAGGAAGAACTATTAGAAGTCATACCCAAAGGTATGCTAGGCAAGGTGATTGAAGAACAGCGTCAGGCTGTTGCCCTACCTTTCTGGGGTATTGCAGGATTGGGTTTACTATTTGGCATTTCTTTGCGCCAGCCTGTCGATTTTTTAGCGCCTGCTGCCTGTATTCCAATTGCAATTAATATTCAAAAATGGGGTTGGAACTTACAGGCTAAAAGAATTGTCTTAAAAGCTCTGGAACAGATTGAAGAACGAATAAAGCAACCAGCCAAGGAATAGAGAAATTTGTTTGATAATGGACAATTAACGATTAACAATTAACTCTGTTCAAAATCTAATACTGACAAACATCTTCCATAATTTCAACCTGAGTGGAAGTTTCAGGCTGTTCTAAACTACAGAAATCTGATAATTCTTCCCTCAGTTCTTCTAGTTCCTGGCTCACTTCCGCAATTTCTTTGCTGACTTCTTTAACTGCATCAACTTCAAGTTCCTCAGCAATATCATTTAAACCTTCTTCTGAAATATCGACGCACTTGCCCTCAACGCGAAGATAGGTTTCGTAGGGACAGCTATTTTCGGCTTTAGCATAGTGGTTTGCAAACAGAGGCAGACAGACGGCAATTAACGGTAGAGTAATTTTAATCTGATTAATTCTTTCTTTCGTAGCCATAATTTAAACCTAGTCAAGTAACATGATTGTGTATTACATGCTTCAACTTTGCGCCAAATTAGACTGTTTGCCCCTGATCTAGATCGTATCTACTGGTGATGCTATAACCTTACAAGATTAGCCGAAGCGGAGAAATGAGAGATGACAAGTTATAAAGAGCACAGCAAAATCGTAATTTCAAACATTTCAATCTAAAAAAGCCCTCTCTTAATTTGGAAAAAGATTTGGCTCAATATGCTTAAATCGAACTCAGGTTAATTATTAAAAGACGGGTTCAGTTGGTCAATGTAGATGATCTCTTTGTTACCAAAAACCTCGTTTACCACTGGGCATAGTAGTCATCCAGTTAGTTTTGGCTTCCTCTAACTGTTCCTTGGTTAAATTAGTCTCGCTCAAGTTTGTACCACAAAAATTTGCCCCCTTTAATTTAGTATTTTTGAAATTTGCCCCGCTTAGATTTGCGCCTCTGAGGTCAATTCCTTCGAGATTGGAGGAAATAAACAGACATTTACTCAGGTTGGCATTGCGAAACATCCCCTGCCGCATATCCACATTAGTAAAGTTACTGCGATTTAAATTGGCTGCCTGAAAATTGACTCTAACCAATTTTGAATTATGAAATTTTGATTCAGACAAGTTTGCTTTCTGCAAATCCTGCATACTCATATCCTTCATGCCAAAATCTTTTCTACCAGAGTCATAAGCATTTAATACTTCTTCCGCAGAAATTTTGACGGGTTTGGTGGGGGCTTTAGAAACCTGAGCCTGGTTAAAAGATGTTCCTCTCCCAGCACCAATTTTTGATTCTGCTCGACTGCTGCGGGAATATCTAGAATTAGAGCCTCTCCCCCCTCCACGGCGAGAGTTTCTGTCGGTGATTTGGCTACGACTACGACGGGAAGAGTTAATCCGAGATCTATTGCTGCTAATATTAGTATCGTTGGAAGTAGGACTACTCAGCATACTCTCTGACAAGCTGTCTACATGATTTTCCATATCTAGGACATCGAGAACTTCCTGTGCCGTCTTGTACCTGCTTTTGACTGCTACTTCTAACATCTTGTTCAAGATTTCGGCAAAGCTGTCGCTGACGTTGATATATTTAAACCAGTCAATGTCCCCCGTAATCGGATCACAATCCATATTTTTGGGCGCTTTCCCGCTCATCAAATACATACAGGTAACACCCAAAGCGTAGACATCACTGGCATATACAGGACGCATTGCCAACTGTTCGGGTGGGGCAAATCCTGGTGTACCAACGGCAAAAGCAGTCAAAGCAGTTTGATTAGCTGCCGCTCCTGCACTATGAACCTGGTTCTTAACTACGCCAAAATCGATTAAAACCAGTTTGCCGTCTATCTCACGACGAATAATATTAGCTGGCTTAATATCGCGGTGAATGACTTTCTGGATATGGATATCCCGCAGAATAACCAAAACTTCCTTAAGTACCTGTCTGGCTTGAGCTTCGCTCAAAACACCATTCTTTTTGACTTCTTGCTGTAGGTTGTTGCCTTTGACAAACTCTTGAATCAGATAAAACTGTTCGCGGTCTTCAAAATAATCGAGCAGTCGAGGAATTTGGGGATGGTTGCCCACTCGACCAAGAGTTTTTGCCTCCCGCTCGAATAATTCCCTTGCCATAGACAAGAAATTAGGATTATCGGTATTTGGTCTTAATTGTTTAATCACACACAGTGGCTTGCCAGGCAGAGAAAGATCTGCCGCCAAAAATGTAGCACCAAAACCCCCTTTACCCAGACCTTTAACCAAATGGTAACGACCATGCAAGAGTAGTTTTGACCCGCAAGCTTTACAAATTCTAGCCTTGGGATGATTTACAGGTTTAGGACAGTTTGGACTTAGGCAATAGCTCATTCAAGGTACCTACAAGGCGCTGTCTGATTAAATAAGTAGGGAATTTGATTTGTGATCTAGCCAGATTTCAGGTTTAGAATCATCTCATTCCAGCTATTTCTTCCCCAGCATATCCTACATTTTTCAAAATCAGTTGAGAGAAGCAAGTTATTGATTAATTTGCCAGCTATTTTACTGAAGATATTTGGCTATAGTTCTTACTCAATGAGGGTTTTAGGCAAAATATTTTTTCTCAATAATCGCTGCTTTGCTGACTCGATAGAGATGAGCAAACTGACAAACTATTATTTGTATTTGGTTTAATTGTATTTGAGCAGATTAATCTATTGCGGCTAGGATAGAGCGATCGCGACCCTGTTTTTTTGCCTGATAAAGAGCTTGATCGGCAGTGATCAAGAGTTGCTTTTTGCTATATTTTGGCTGCGGTATGATGCAGGTAACACCCAAACTGAGAGAGACATAATCACCCACGGCAGATTCGGGATGAGGTAGGGCAAGATGCTTAACCTGGAGTCTAATTGTCTCTGCTACCCGTAAGGCATTTTGAGCCGCCGTTTGGGGCAGAATAATGGCAAATTCTTCACCACCATAGCGCGCAACTAGGTCAGCAGGTCGTTTTACGGTTTTGGTGATTGCCTGAGCAACTTGTCTGAGGCAGAAGTCTCCTGATTGATGTCCCAAATTGTCGTTATAAAGTTTAAAGAAATCGATGTCACAAAGAATTAATGCCAGATGATGTTTTTCTCTTTGAGCGCGCTGCCATTCTCTCGTGAAAAATTCATCAAATATACGACGATTTGCCACCTGAGTTAGGGCATCG
>JBCCNG010000440.1:0-4316 GCA_039025955.1 Cyanobacteria bacterium P01_C01_bin.72
CACCCCCCGCCAAATATACTCCCCCTGCGTGGGAAGGATAGCCAGGATCTTGCACCAAGGCAACATCCCCTGGATTGAGAATAGCCAGCGGTAAATGAGCTGTGCCTTCCTGTGAGCCAATTAAGGATAATACTTCCGTTTCTGGATCAACAGAGATGCCAAACTTCTGGTGATACCAGTTAGCAACCGCTACTCGAAAATTCTTAGTTCCTCCATGTAGCAGATAGCCTTGAGTCTGAGGATCTTGTAACGCCTGGGCAATTACTTCTAGAGTGGCACTCTCCACAGGTAAATCTGACGAACCCAAAGACAGGTCGATAATTTCTTTGCCCAAACTTTGAGCCTGGATTTTTGCCCGATCCATATCAGCAAAAACATTACTAGAAAAGGATTGTAGTCGGCTGGCAAATTGCATCAGTGATAGTCAGTAAAGATTTGGTTGCTATGGCTGAATTAATCATAGTTGATCCCGCTTTCCAGGGCGTATTATAGTCATTCTAAATAGAAACCATCTGATTTTCAGTGGGGTCTGATAGTTCACCACTTCTGAGAAAAAGAGCGATCGCCTGTGACCTAGATAAATTAATATCTTAGAGATAGTAGCAAAGTAATTTACTCTGAGTTCATGTCCAATATTCAATATGTCGGCATGACTGTATCCGATATGGAACAGTCGATTAAATTCTATTCAGAAGTTCTTTCGTTTAAAAAAATTAAGGATATAGAAGTTGCAGGGGAAGATTGGGAAAAATTACAGGGGGTGTTTGGTCTGCGAATGCGAGTTGTCCAGATGCGGCTGGAAAACGAAATTATTAGCTTGATGGAATACTTGACCCCCCAGGGAAGAACTGTACCTGTCGATTCTCGCAGCAACGACCGCTGGTTTCAGCACATGGCGATTATTGTTTCTGATATGGACAAGGCTTATCAGCATTTGCGTCAACATGGAGTTAGGCACACTTCCACTAGTCCACAAACTTTACCCGAAAATTTAAAGTCGTCGGGAATTCAAGCATTTATTTTTAAAGATCCTGATGGACACAATTTGGAATTGCTAGCTTTGCCTGCGGATAAAGCACCGGACAAATGGTCGCAGGAGACAGACAAATTGTTTTTGGGTATCGACCATACCGCAATTGGGGTAAAAAGCGCCCAAGCAAGCTTTGGGCTATACCAGGATTATCTCGGCTGGAAATTGGTCGGAGAAGTGGAAAACTATGGTACAGAATTTGAACATGTGACTGGAGTTTTTGGTTCAAAAATTCATGTGAACACCCTGGTAGGCAGTGACGGAATTGGCTTTGAATTATTAGACTATATTGCTCCTAGCGATGGTAGAGACATGCCAGTCGATAGTCGTGCCTGTGATTTATGGCATTATCAAACTGTAATTGAGGTTGATGATTTGGCTGCTCTAGAAGTAAAATTGCGCCCTGCACCCTGTCAATTTATCTCTCCTGGCATTGTTAAAATGTCTAGCAACAAACTAGGCTTTAGCCAAGCTTTATCCTTGCGTGATCCTGATGGTCATGTACTGCATTTGGTTCAAAAATAGGCAATTTGACTCAGATTAAAATAAAGTCGTTTCTTGCTTTTGTCTCAGCTAAAATTCCTGGCGCAAATCACCTATCCTCTGCTACACCTGATCAGAAACTACCCAAGATTGAGTTAATGAGCGATATTCTCTTTGATGACATACCTGCCGTAGATCTAAACGACTTTACTAGCGGCGATTATCGGCAGAAGCAGAACTTTGTGCAGACGTTAGGCAATGCCTTTGAGAACATTGGCTTTGTCGCTGTAAAAAATCACGGCTTGTCCGATACTGTGACCGAAGATTTATATCGCTCCGTAAAAGAATTTTTTGCCCTCCCTGAAACAGTTAAATTAAATTATGAAATAGCTGGTATTGGTGGACAGAGAGGCTATACGGCTAAGGGGAAGGAACATGCGAAAGGCAGGAGGGTAGGGGATTTAAAAGAGTTTTATCATATTGGACAAGAGATTGCTGATATAGAACTAAAGAAACTAGGCTACCCGGCTAATATTTTTCCTGTCGAAGTGCCCGAATTTGCTACTGCAACCGTAGCTGCTTACCGTACCCTAGAAGCAGCAGGAATTGAAATCTTAAAAGCGATCGCTCTTTACCTTAATCTAGAAGAAGATTATTTCAGCCCCCAGGTAAAGCAAGGCAATAGTATTCTCCGCCCGATTCATTATTTCCCTCTTGATAATCCTGATGATATCCCCCCAGATGCCGTCAGAGCAGCAGCTCATGGTGATATTAACCTGATCACTCTTCTTATGGGCGCTAGCGCCGCAGGTCTGCAAATCCTGCGTCAGGATGGCAGCTGGATTCCGATTACGGCATTACCCGAACAAATAATTGTCAACGTAGGAGACATGCTCGAAAGACTGACCAACAAAAGATTAAGGTCAACTATTCATCGAGTAGTCAACCCCCCATCGGAATTATGGAATCAACCCCGATACTCAATTCCCTTCTTTATGCATCCAGTTTCCGCCATGGATCTTACTTGTTTACCCTCTTGCATTGACGAGCAGCATTCCAAAAAGTTCGCCGATCTTACCGCAGGGGAATTTCTGACTCAGCGTTTACAAGAGATTGGCTTGATTTAACAGACTTGATCGGCAATAAGGCGAACTTCTCAACACATAATTATTGTGTGAGATTTCTCTAACGAACGACCGTGGCTCTAATTCCCAATCCCTTATGATTAAATACAGTATCGAGTTACCAGCTTGAATGAATACCTACACGTTGAACCTAAAGCCGCTAGCGCCCAGAATTACTGTTGAACATTTTGCACAGCTATGCGAGCTAAATCCCGAACTGAAGTTGGAGAAGAATCATCACGGAGAATTAATTGTTATGTCTCCCACTGGATATGAGACGGGAAAGAATAACGCTGATTTATTGATTCAATTTGGCATCTGGAATCGACAGTATAAGTTAGGTGTGGTTTGTGATTCATCCACAGGTTTTTTATTCCCTAATGGTGCAATTAGATCCCCTGATATAAGTTGGATTGCGAAGGAGCGAGTAGCTCGCTTTAGTAAAGAAGAAAAGAAACAATTCTTACCTCTCACCCCAGATTTTGTTTTAGAGTTAATGTCTCCTAGCGATAAATTAAAAGATGTTCAAGCCAAGATGAAGGAATATCAGGAAAACGGGGTTAAGCTTGGCTGGTTGATTAATCCTCAACTACAGCAGGTGGAAATTTATGAGCCAGATCGAAGTGTTGAAGTAATTGAGCAACCAAGTGTACTTTCAGGGAGCGATTTACTACCAAACTTAGCCATTGAGCTAGATTTTATCTGGGAATGAGACAAAAGTGGCTACAGAGGTTGCATTCCTGCTTGATTTTTCAGACATCCTATAAACAGCTTTGAACCACTATTTTCTCTTTTGTAAGGAACTGGAACATCAGAGAATTTAAGATAATGAACGAGTAGCTTAATCGAGTATTCGAGCATCTCTAACGACTTTGAGTAACAAAGAGTGTCTTGGCAAGCATTCCCTTGCGTCTGTCGGCGACGCGGGGTCTTGCCGCTTTTTTCTGACCCACGAAAGTGAGGAATGCACCCCGCTTCCCACCTTGAATGCATTCAAGGTGGGTCGGGGTTTCTAATTCATCGAGTTCTTCAAATGAGTGGAGTTGTTTCTGGAGCGTAAGCGATAGGAAGTAGTTCACCTACTTCTTTTACCCAAGCCATCACTGTGGTATCTTGAACTCCTTTGACTCTTTTGATCGCTCTAAAACCCATTCCATTGACGTACAGTTTTAAGCATTCATTTTTAAATTCGTCGCTGTAGCCTTGATGTTGATTGTATTCTGTAAGGAATTGACGACCACATTGGACACAACGATAGTTTCATTTACTTCTTTTTTTTCATTTTTCTGGATTTTAGTTGACTTACCAATGCGACAATTCATGTAGTGGAAATTTTCTTTAATATTAGCGATCACAAGTCAAATAACCGTACCTCAATTATGCAACGCCCCTTTACTTACTTTCACGTCGAATTAGAAAACCATTCCATTATCATCGCTGAAGGTGCATCGGCAGAAAGTTATCTACCGCAAAAAGAAAACCGCGATGAATATGATAACGCTGCTGAGCATTATGATTTGTATCCTAATGGCGGTAAATTAATGCTGTGGCCGATGGATTATCCTCGCATTAGTTCCAGAAATAAAGTACCTCGTTATATCAAACAAGACCTTCGCCAAATCAAAGAGTAGAATCGGACGAAGAAATAGGGTGTATAGCCCCTAAATTAGAAACATTGC
>JBCCNG010000441.1:0-4313 GCA_039025955.1 Cyanobacteria bacterium P01_C01_bin.72
CCTTTACTCTACCGTTTGCCCAAGGAGTTGTCGGGGGGGCAAAAGCAGCGGGTAGCCCTGGGTAGAGCGATCGCTCGTAATCCGCAAGTTTTTTTGATGGATGAGCCGCTATCAAACCTAGATGCCAAGTTACGGACTCAGACTCGCGCCCAAATTGTGCAGCTACAGCGACAGTTAAAAACAACTACGGTTTATGTCACCCACGATCAAACAGAAGCAATGACCATGGGCGATCGCATTGCAGTCATGAATCAGGGACAGATTCAGCAAATTGCCCCACCACTAGAAATATATGAACGACCCGTAAACCGATTTGTGGCAGAGTTTATTGGTTCACCGCCAATGAATTTTTTACCTGTAGATGTATCCGCTTCCAGGTTGACTAGTCCTTATTTCTCCTTAGATCTTCCTGCCCCCTGGATAAAACCTTTAGAACACAGTCGGGCAAAATCATTGATTTTAGGCATTCGCCCACAACATTTATCTCTCGATACAGAAAAAGAGTCCAACATCCAGATTAAGGTGAATTTAGTAGAGGCATTGGGGAATGAAACCTATGTCTCGGCTCATTTAGTGGCACAGCCAGATATTACCTTAACCGTATCTTTGCCACCAGATAAACCTGTAAGAGTAAGCGATCTCCTTTGGCTGAGTATCAATACGGATAAAATTCATCTTTTTACAGTTGATGATGGACGGGCGATCTCTATATTCCAGTAAGAATTCCTGAGAATAGCTCAAAAGCTAAAAGCTAAAAGCTAAAAGCTAAAAACCTATTGCCCAAAAAATAATTATTTTTTAATGTTTAGTTGATTCATCACAAAACCTTAGACATTAAAGAAGATTGTGCTTAAATAAGTGTGGGAAACGCGATTTATCATAGATATTAGTTTCTCGAATATGGTTACTCATAAACTTGCTTGATTATGCTTTATAAGCTATTTAATATTGGCAGGAATTCAGGAATAATCGCTATATTTTCTTTGCTAATAAATACTCTTGATTGCTCATCTACCGAATATGTTTTTACTGCTCCTCCAGAATCAGGTCGTGAGCAGTTAGAAATTCCTGAGAGTGCGGTAGAATATCCTCTGTATGAATGCCACCATGAATCAGCGCTGGCAGAAAATGATATTTTAGGTTCTCATTTGGATGGTCATGATTGCGTATGTGTCGATTGTGAAACGATGCTAGAAAACTCTGAATCAGAACAGCCATATACAACCTCAGAAACCGAAGCAGATCCCTTATAAATGATAGGACAATTATTAAATTGGCTCACAATATCTAGTAATCTATTTAACCAAAGTACGGCTCGTATTATTTGGAACTTATTTCTTGCTTTTATTCCTCTTGGCATTAGCTTTTATCTATTTCGTCCCCAGGCTATTCGTAATATTTGGTGGTGGACATTTTTACTTATTTTTATTGCTTTCTTGCCCAATGCTCCCTATGTTTTGACTGATTCAATTCACATTATCGAGCTGAGTCAGCAGAATTATCCTCGTTGGGCAATTATGATTATTTTAATTCCGCAATATCTGGTTTTTATTACCCTTGGCTTTGAGGCTTATGTGATTGCTTTAAGTAAATTACAGCAGTACCTGCAAGACTTGCTCTCTCCCAGGTACATCACCTTGATTAAAGCGATCGCTCATAGTTTGTGCGTCGTCGGGGTTTATATCGGCAGATTTGAAAGATTTAATAGCTGGGACTTTATTACTAGACCAGCTGTGGTGCTGTTAAGGACAGCGCAAGATTTGCTTGATGGCGCGAAACTTCTGAGCATGGCGATCGCTTTAGTAGTTATTTGGCTGCTATCAGAACTGCTCGAGTCTGTTAACCAGAGGATTGTACGACTTAAAAACAGCGGCGATACTTATTCTTAGCTATGGTCATTCAGGATGGGAAATATAGAGGAAAATCAATCAGAAGAACCATAATCAATCTGCTCTAAAATCTGATTAACAATCTGCTCTAGGGGTAGAGTAACATCGATAATGATGGCATTACGGGGTTCTTCCAAAGTATTAAACTGGCTTTTTAGCAAATCGGGATTCATAAAATGTCCTTGACGCTGTTTTATTCTCTTCTGGATACAGTCATAGTCACCCTGAAGATAAACAAAAACTACCTGCTCATTTTCCTGCTGCAAAATTTGCCGATATTCTGACTTAAGGGCAGAACAGGCAAGTATTCCTGATTGATCAGTATCTAGGGTGCTGGAAATCAATTTCTGGAGTTTTTTGAGCCAGGGGAGGCGATCTCTATCAGAAAGAGCAATGCCACGATTCATTTTGTCTAAATTTGCCTGGGGATGAAAATCATCAGCGTCGTAAAAATTCCAGCCAGTGCGATCGCCCATAAGTTGACCAACGGTTGACTTGCCTGAGCCTGAAACTCCCATGATGACGTAAAACATGTACTTACAATCTCTGATTGACGGTAAACTAGATATTTAAACATTGATTTATGATTTATCTCTTCCAACATATTTTCTTTTCAGCTTATTTTTCTTATTAATTTATGAACGGGATGACAACAACTTCTGCTACAGATTCTTATGACGTGGTGGTTATTGGTTCAGGTATTGGCGGCTTGGTAACGGCAACCCAACTAGCTGCTAAGGGTGCAAAAGTTTTAGTTTTAGAGCGATATCTAATTCCTGGAGGCAGCGGTGGCTTTTTTGAACGAGATGGCTATCGCTTTGACGTGGGAGCATCGATGATTTTTGGCTTTGGCGATCGCGGCACGACCAATCTTCTCACCCGGGCATTGGATGCGGTAAACATGAAGTTGGAAACTTTTGCCGATCCTGTGCAGATTCACTATCATCTACCTGATGATCTGGAATTAAAGGTGCATCGTGATTACGAAGAATTTTTGCAGGAGCTAATTGCGATTTTTCCCCACGAAGAGAAAGGCATCAGGGCTTTTTATGGCAAGTGCTGGGAAGTATTTAACTATCTAAATTCGATGGAGTTATTGTCTCTAGAAGAACCACGCTATTTAACCAGAGTGTTTTTTCAAAAGCCTTTCTCCTGTCTGGGGTTGGCAAAGTACCTGCCGCTTAATGTGGGTGATATAGCCCGTAAACATATTAAAGATCCCCAACTGTTGCAGTTTATCGACATGGAATGCTATCTCTGGTCAGTTGTTCCCGCCGATAAAACGCCGATGATCAATGCCGGAATGGTCTTCAGCGATCGCCATTATGGAGGAATCAACTATCCCAAAGGCGGGGTAGGACAAATTGCCCTAAAGCTGGTGGAGGGATTAATTCAGGCAGGAGGAGAAATTAAGTACAAAGCTAGAGTTAAAGAGATTTTGCTGGAGAAGGGTAAAGCTGTTGGCGTCAAATTAGCCAATAATACAGAATATCGAGCTAAAAGAGTGGTTTCTAACGCTACTCGCTGGGATACCTTTGGCAAACTGCTACCAGCCGAACACACACCGAAAAAAGAAAAAAAATGGCAGCAAAGATATCAGAAATCTCCTAGCTTCCTCAGCTTACACTTAGGAGTAGATGCAAAACTGCTGCCCGAAGGTACAGACTGTCATCATATTCTGCTGGAAAGTTGGGACAAAATGGAGGATAGTGAAGGTACAATCTTTGTTTCCATTCCTACCCTACTTGATTCTAGCCTTGCCCCCCCAGGACATCACATTATTCATACCTTTACCCCCAGTTGGATCTCCGATTGGCAGGAACTATCTCCCCGAGCGTACGAGGCGAAAAAAGAAGCGGCGGCAGCAAAATTAATTGATCGCTTAGAAGCCATCTTCCCTGGACTCTCTGAGGCATTAGACTACCAAGAAGTGGGTACTCCCCGTACTCATCGTCGTTTTTTGGGTCGAGAGGATGGTACGTACGGTCCTGTGCCGAGTCGTAAGTTAGCAGGATTATTAGGAATGCCATTTAACCGCACTCGCATTCCTGGGCTATATTGTGTGGGAGACAGTACTTTTCCTGGTCAGGGTTTAAATGCGGTAGCCTTTTCTGGCATGAGCTGTGGACATCGTGTAGCAGTGGATCTCGGGCTGTAGAGACAGATGCAGTTTTATCGGTTAAATTTTAGCTGTTAGAACGTTATTGAACAATTGCTGGTTGATAGTCGATAGCTGGAAAATAGCGAGATTTCTCTTGTTTAACCAATAGATTAGCAGTCAATCAGCATCGGAGATTGCCACTTCCGTAGTTCGGTTTTACTTCTTGGTAAAAGAAAGGATAACAGATACTATCAAGACAAATCAGAAGTATCAGTATTAGACATTAAAATATTTCTGCTTGGTACTGCTGACAAGTAAAGGAA
>JBCCNG010000442.1:0-4310 GCA_039025955.1 Cyanobacteria bacterium P01_C01_bin.72
AAAACATCAAACAAACTTTACAAACTGCCACATTACTCAAGTCAATCCCGCATTACAAATCCTGATTGAGTAATTGTACTTATGGTCGTGATTCAAGTATACAAATATACATTTAAGGTTTATTAAGTGTAAGGGAATAGCTATTTAAAAATAATGGTGTGTTTGCTAGTCTGAATAGACAAAGATTTAGTCGGCTGAGATGAAAGCATTTATTCATTATGGTTTTCGAGACTAATTAATTACTTGTAAATCTTCTTATGCAACACTTTCAAGACGAATGGATTCAAGAATGGTGCGATCGCAATGGTTGGACTGACCTATTTAGAGAACGCTACAATCACTACTGGGCGTTTCCTCCCAACTGCGTAATGCCTGAGCCTATCCCCCAAAAGGTAATGAGGCTAATCAAAAGTGAAAAAGGCTTGACTGATAATGAGCAAAGATGGCTTTATTCTGCGGCTATTGTCAGCGTATTAGCTATTTTTCTGAGCTGCTTCTTGGTCACTCCAATGCCAATTATGCTTGCTTTTGCTTTCGATGCAGTGACATTTGCTCGTATGGAATGCGAAGTATAATTATAGTCATTTCTAATGAAATGTAATATTTTGCCCTATTGCTTAAATCTGTCCTCAATGATGGATTGGCAGTAGGCTAATTTTTTATTCAATGGCTATGTTTAGACTAAAGTGGTCAACTTTAAAACGTCGAGCATACAACTCTTTTCATCACAAAGCAGAGCTTTGTTCAGAGCGAAGCTCTGGGACAAAATACGTTCGTTAGTCAAAAGAGCTGTATGATTTCCCTGCACCAATAAAGATTACTGATTTAAGTTTACTCTTATACCTAATACCTTCTACCCACTACCAACTACCTTCTAAAAGCCCGTTGATAAACAACGAAGACCTTTAACTTATCAGCTAATTACTACTTCCCAGATAAAAACGACTATGACGATTGTGGTTTAACTTCAGTAGGCTGCTTGGCAGTTAACCATCCCTGATGCCTCATAACAGTGATGAGAACGAATAGTAAATCTAGACAGACAAATCCGCCTACGACTAGTTCAGAACCGCCATCGGCAAAGCCATAGCTGTGTAGTCCAGTACCCAACACAAAGTTAACTCCATACCACGCCATCAACACGGCATTAAAAGCAACCACGCTGGTGATAGCCATGCCAAAATCTTTCAGCCAGCCGACTAGGCGACCATGAAGCGGGACAACGTAGCACATGAGGGCAATCAGTGCCCAGGTTTCTTTCGGGTCCCAACCCCAGAATCGACCCCAGGAGAAATGCGCCCAGATACCGCCTAAGATGATACCTGTGGTTAGCAGCAGCACACCCGCCTGCAGAACGCCATAGTTCCATTTGCCCAGACGACGAATTCTGGCTTTAGATTG
This sequence comes from Cyanobacteria bacterium P01_C01_bin.72, assembly GCA_039025955.1. Classification (GTDB taxonomy): domain Bacteria; phylum Cyanobacteriota; class Cyanobacteriia; order Cyanobacteriales; family Xenococcaceae; genus Waterburya. The sequence continues at coordinate 1,402 of JBCCNG010000442.1, forward strand.
GGGAACAAAAAGATAATGTCCCAGGATAATATGACCCAATCCATAGGCAAGGGCAAAGCCCGCGTAGCTGAGGGTGATTGTAGGTACATGAACACTTAGCCAAAAGTTATCCCGCAAGACGGGGACAAGAGGAGAAATAGTGGGGTCAAGTACTGCTGGTAAACTATCCGCCAGAATCAGACAAAGAATAGCTAAGGGTGCGGCGGCTAATAGGTAATATTTTGCCTGATAGATTAGCTCAAATAATAAAGCGATCGCCACAATGCCAAAACTGACCCAAATTACCGACTCGTACATATTGGTCACAGGGGGTCTACCAGCAATCTGCATCCGTTCGATAAATCCATAGCCGTGAACTATAATTCCGGCGCTAAAAATGCCCACTGTCCCCCAGTAAAAATCAAAGGATTCAATGGCTAAGACGGCTAGCATGATTATAAAACCCAGTCCGTATAGCATCCAGGCTTTACCAAAAAAGTGCAGGCGATAAAACTTCACTTCTCTTTGCTGAATTGCTCTCTCGGGATAAACTTGGGGACTGAGACTAGCTAAATCGGTCTGAAATTGGCTGGCAATGTTGTTTAAAGTTTCTGAGGTAAAGGGACTCTGACGATATGTCTGTTTTAATGCTTGATAGTCCTGTTGAATTACTTCTAGTGCAGGTGGGGCATAATATTCTCCTGCTTCGCTAACACTAAGCCATCTACCTTTTATATCCGTAGGATGGGGTACTAAAGGCAGACGATCGCTACTTACCGTTTCTACTATTAATGCCAGGCGATCGCCAATGGTTAAAGCTTCTCTTTCGTCTCGCGTCAGATCAAGATCTGCCGCCTGTTTTTCTCTCGCAGTTAGAATGATTGAACCTAAATCTGACTGCATTAGTTCAGCAAAGGTAAAATATTTCTGTTCTGAGTCGAGTCCTAGCTGGGCTTTTAAGGGACGATAGTTGAATAAAATAATTGGTTCTTGATTCCAATCACGATTATTTGCCCATAAAGATAAATAGGTTTCAATGCCGTTGAGCTTTTCTCCATCTAAAGCTTGGTAGCTCTCTTTACCATGAATTTGCACTACCGTCTCTCTGGCTACTGTATCGAGGGGTTTCTTTCTCCCTTCTAGCTGCACGGGAATATTTTGGACTGATTCTAAAGGAGATGGGGAAAATTGACCGAGGGGAATCAAAAATATGGCGATTCCCAGGCATAGTCCGATAATAAATTTAACTAATTTCATAAATTGTTTTTTAGCTATCTCTCAATATGGAAATAAATGAAGTTCGGGAAGAAAGAATCACGATGGAAATAGTGGTGGATGCCTATGATGAAACTGAAAGAGCAATGGGTTGGTATTACTATTTGGATGAGCGACTAAAATTTCCTTTTGCTGCTAAATGGATTACTAAGAGTTCTGCTCTGGAGATTGAAGTAGTCAGAATGGCTTCAGAAGATGAGTGTTCAGAAGACATGCTGGTGGAAATAGCCTACGAGGAAGATGGGGTAGAGGATATTTTAGCTGTGAGATTAGGTGACATTCAGCCCCTTAACGAGGATGAAACAATCAAAGAAGCAGTTAGCGACTGGCACTATTGGCTGGCAAGGGGATACGAGTTTTAAGCAACGGTAGTTAAATTTACTTCCTTCTCTTCACCGCGATCGCTTGCTGATTCTAGTTCTGTGGTCACAATTAATTCATCCCTTGCTGAAGCAAATTTGCGGCTGAGGGCGGGAGCGTAAAACATGACGGCGATGCCGAGAATAACCAAGGCAGAACCAGTCCAGGTTAAAGCCGTTACCCAAGCGGGTTCGCGTTTTACCTGCAAAGTAGACTGCTGTAGATCTCCAGGATTCCAGGAGGCTTGGGCAATTTTCCAGCCCCGATACCAGGTAGGATGGTTCATCCACACCTTACGCTGTTCTACATTATTGTTCTGGGGATCTTCAATTTGAATTTTACTCGTCCACATCGCAACGGATTCTGAACCTTCATTGCGCTCAACAATAAAGTCTTCTAGCTTAACTCCAAAGGGAATTGGCAGCATTTTGGGGCTAAAGGCAGCGTAGATTTCGCGATCGCCATCTCGGATAGCACTAGCTTCACCCCAGGGTAGCCAGGTTTCTTGTCCCGATTTGGTTTTAACTAACAATGCTGGTGCGCCCTGTACCTGATCATTGGTCGCTGGCACAATCTTTCTTTGGATCTGAGTCCGAGGTATATATTCTTCGAGGGTAATTCTGAAGTCTGCCCAACCTGGAGTTACGGTTTGTCCTGGGGTTATTGTGCCTGATTTATACTTAGTTGTCGATTTTGCCGCATAGTAAAGGTGATCGCCTTGGGTAATGACCTTGAAGTAGTCTTTTACCTCAGTGGGCTGCACCAGATAGTTAATACTCAGATCGCCAAGGGATTCCCCAGAAATTAGAGTCCGCACTGGTGGGAAGCCTGCTTGGGAAAATACATACCAGCGTTCTCTACCTGCCGCTGAAGCTACTTCTAAAGCGATCGCTGGGTTGTTTAATTTTTCTGAAGCAGTAACGGGTTGCTGATTACTATCTAGCCGAAAGTCGGCATAAAAATCTTTGAAGGATAATTCTAGCTTCCCTATTGACAATACTTTGCCCATATTGCCTTGGACATCAAGCATTTTCTGGCGATCGCCCGCCACTATTTCGAACTCTCCCCAACGATGCTCGTTTCCCTTTCTGGGCTTCAATAAACGAGTGAACTCGGCATCGCTATTTACCTGCACTAATTCTAATTCTGCTGGCCCTAATGACATCTGACTATAGGCTGGGGGAGAAACAGCCAAAGTACGTTCAATTGTCTGTCCCATACGTTCACTGGCAAGACTGAGGCGAACTCCAGGGTTGTTCACTTTTCCTCCTGGGGCGATCGTGATTTCCTGTACC
>JBCCNG010000443.1:0-4296 GCA_039025955.1 Cyanobacteria bacterium P01_C01_bin.72
ACCTGAATCATACCGTCGCTTTCAAACATGGCGCAGGTATCTTCATCAATACCAATCCCTATAAGTTCAGGATGAGCGCAAACTGCACTTAATAAACGTGCCAGACGATTGCGATTGTAAAAGTGCTGATCGATCAACACTCCAGGAATAATATCTAGACCTTTTGCCATATCAACCAAGGCGCGATTGGGGCATTCGGCACTGCTACCGCCAGAAATCATATGATGTCCCATAATAGCCGCCCCCGCACTAGTTCCTGCCAGGCTAATTTCTTGCTTTTGCGCCCGTTCCACAATGCGATCCATTAAAATCGTATCTGCCAGCAAACCGCAGAGACGTAGCTGATCGCCACCAGTGAGAAAAACTCCGGTACAGTTTTCGATAAAATCACGATAAACAGCATCATCAGCTCCAGAACGATCGCGTATATCCAAAACTTTGAGTTCTTTTGCCCCCATATCGCTGAACAGCCGATAATATCTTTCCCCAATTAAGGTGGGTTCTCTTGAAGCACAAGGAACGATTGCAATTAAGGCATTTTCTCCTCCAGCTCTGCGGAAGAAAGTTTGCAATATTTCTTTTCCATGTACTTTATCTTCAGCCCCACCAATCACTAAAATAGCGTTTTTGGTAGATTGGGAATATGAGCTGGTTTGATAATTAATTTCGGTATTGATCATAATTCAATTGGCGGGCAAGAGACTTATTCTCTGATACTAGTTGATGCTAACGGCGATCGCTAACCAACGGCTGTGTCAAAGGCTACTTAAAATTTTTAAGTTGAATTTTTGAGTTAATAAACTAAATTTTTTGAGTCAGCCAGACTTATACTTAAACACTCTGAGTAACTTGCTAAACTTTTAATCGTGCGTTTTGATATTATCACTCTTTTTCCCGACTTTTTTGACTCTCCATTGAATTGCAGTCTATTAGGTAAGGCGATCGCTAAAGAAATTGCCACCATAAATATAGTTAACCCCCGCGACTTTACTACTGACAAGCATCGCAAGGTAGATGATATTACCTACGGTGGTGGTGTAGGGATGCTGCTGAAACCAGAACCGATGTTTGCCGCAGTTGAATCTTTGCCGATTTTGCCTCAACGAGAAGTTATTTTAATGACTCCTCAAGGACAGCCTATGAACCAGGCTCTATTTAAAGACTTAGCTCTTAACTATCAGCAGCTTGTCTTAATTTGTGGTCATTATGAGGGAGTAGACGAGCGTATCCGACGGCATCTAGTAACGAAAGAGGTATCTTTAGGCGATTTTGTGCTTACCTGTGGCGAAATACCCGCACTTACTTTGATTAATGGCGTTACTCGCCTTTTACCAGGGACAGTAGGCAAAGCCGCATCTCTCAAAACGGAAAGCTTTGAAAGCGAATTATTAGACTATCCTCAATACACCAGACCTGCTGAATATCGTGGTTGGCAAGTTCCTGAAGTATTACGCTCTGGCAACCATCGGCTCATTGAGGAATGGCGCAAAACGGAACAGATTAAGCGTACACGCGATCGCCGCCCCGATCTATATAGACAATGGATAATTAATAATGAGTAATGAGTAATGAGTAATTAAACTTTGTCCACACGGAAAACATTAAAAGAGGGCGTTGCTGAATCAAGATATGATTTCTTGGTTGTTACAACTAAGTAAGTCAATCAAAAAGCTGATAGCTGATAGCTACGAGCAGATTACTGATCAGTTTCATACTGCAAATTAGCAACGCCTAAAAGAGTTAACTAAGCCTCAAGATTACTGTTTGGGATAGCGATAGATAATAAAAGGTAGTCTGCTTTGAGTCGCTCTGAGAATTGAGGTAATGCTATCGCGCCGAGTATCAAAAGTATCAAATTGGAACGAACGGTCTCTAATAGTCTGGCGTACCGCTGCTGTAGGAGCTACATTAAAACGTCTGGTATAGGCGGTGTAATTGTTACCCAGTTCATTATCGATAAAGTAAGAACGGTCGCTTGAAGTTGATGCTGCTACTAGATCATCGGCGACAAAAACGGATGAGCTACTATCAGGAGTTTGATTAGAGCTGGTAATATTATTGTTATTGTTGATAATATTTACACCTTCTCCTGTGTTATCGTTAGCAGCAGAGGAACGCTTTTCACTCGCGTTGCAGATGTCGGTCAAATCGGTAAGTTTTCCCGAAGAATCAACTATGTAACATTCTGGGGGTTCTTGAGCAGCAGACATTGAGGCGATCGCTCCAAGAGAACAAAAGCTAGTTAGTAGGGTCGCGAGTAAGGATTTATAGGTCATAGTTCTGACTTTTTATAGGTAATATCAGTAAATATACTGCTGTTGTATATTGTCGCCCAAAAGTTATTCTTAATATTACTTGCTGGAAAAATTCATCTTACTGATAATAAATTGGGCAATTTGCGATCGCCTTAATATTCTGATTAGAATTTAAACTGGACTCCAACTACAAAACAAGATGACAGCGATCGCAATTACAGAACCAAAAACTTGGAATTGGCAAGGACACAAAATTACTTATCAGCAGACGGGAGAGAAAGGTGCAGCAGTAGTTTTCGTCCATGGCTTTGGAGCATCCTGGGGACACTGGCGCAAAAATTTACCCGTCTTGGGAGAATCCTATCGTTGTTATGCGATCGATTTAATTGGCTTTGGTGGTTCAGATAAACCTCAACCTGGCACAGTGGACTATACTTTCGAGACTTGGGGTCAACAGCTTGCTGACTTCTGCCGAGAGGTAGTAGGCAGTCCCGCTTTTTTGATTGGGAACTCTATCGGCTGTGTGGTAGTTATGCAGACTGCGGTAGACTATCCTGAGTTAGCGCTAGGGGTAGCAGCCTTAAACTGTTCCATTCGACTACTTCACGACCGCAAACGAGTTACTCTACCCTGGTATCGTAACTATGGCTCAATGGTCATGCAGCAGGTTTTGGGTAACAGAGCCATTGGCAGTTTCTTCTTTAACCAGATTGCTAAACCCAAAGTTGTCCGTAATATCTTGCTTCAAGCATATCGTCGTCCCGAAGCCGTAACGGATGAACTGATCGATATACTAATGCAGCCAGCCAAAGATCCAGGTGCAGCAGATGTCTTTCTGGCTTTTACCCGCTATTCTCAAGGACCTTTACCAGAAGATTTACTCCCTCGCCTGACTTGTCCTACAGTCTTGCTTTGGGGAACGGAAGATCCTTGGGAACCCATAGCCATGGGCCGAGAATTGGCGAAAATATCTACTGTTGACCAGTTTATACCCCTAGAAGGATTAGGTCACTGCCCCCAAGATGAAGCCCCGGAAGTGGTTAATCCGATCTTGCTAGACTGGGTGAAGCAGCACGAATAGAATTAGTTATAAATATAAAATAGCAAAAAGAGATCGCCTGATTTATTCCAGTAATGCGATCGCTTTTTAGCAAATTAAAAGTGAGAAATAAACTAACAATTTACTTTTCGCTTATCTCGACTAATTTATCACCAGTCTGTAACAATTCCCATGCTTCTATAAGTTTCGCACTCAAAATTTCTTTAGGTCTGGCATTGGAGGTATTGCCACAAGTCAGCCAAATAATTTTAGGTGGAGCGTTTTTGCGGCTGACTAAATCTACAAAGTCGCTGTCTTTAGCTAAGAAAATAACGTTTGCGATTTTAGCTGCTACTCGCGCATTCCCTTGCGCTTTCGGACGACGCGGGGTCGCTCGTAAAGATTTCCAGATCTTTAGCATCTCGTCAACCAAGATCTCGTGGTGCAAATGCCGAAATTTCTTCTATTTACACTTCCGGTTATTAAAAATCATTTTCAATAAATCTAACAATTTAAATTATCCCCCGAAAAATTACTGCATGCTACCTTTTTTAGAAGGTAGTCGTCCTATTTACGGGGAGAAAAATAGAATACTTAAGAATACTTAGAAATATAAAACAGAAAAAAAACAGAGTTAGCTTTAGAGTTAATTGCTAAAAGTAAGGCGAGAGGCAAGAGATCAGGAATTACTATTAATGAACTCAGGATATAGTAACAATGCAGACTTTTTGAAAGAACTAGAAATAAGAGGATTAAAGTGTTTATAAAGATTTACTAAAAACCGAAAGGTTAGAGTGATTAACTCTAAAAAATGAATTGAATCAATAATATTACATGAGCTATAGCAATTCTCGCGTTGGTGAGGTACATTATGCTTCTGCCCGGGAGCAAGTCAAAAGTGTAAGAACATAAATACTATGAAGCTAAAAAAGAATTGTTGAGATAAGCACACCGATGTCTTAAAACCTGTGGAACATTTTCAACTTTCCACTGCGCACCTGA
>JBCCNG010000444.1:0-4287 GCA_039025955.1 Cyanobacteria bacterium P01_C01_bin.72
CTATTTTTAAATGAAATGAGTAATGAATATGATCTGGTTAGCTGGCTAATGATTGACCTTAGCCATTTCCTTTAATCGATTTTGAAATGTTTGATGATTTGGAGAATTTCTTCGTCTGTGATGTATTCTACCGACGGTGGACTAAACAACATTAGGGCAGTTTCATAACAAGCTCTAGCGATACGCGATCGCTCCATAGCAGGAAGTTCTGCTACCAAAGCTATGTTTTCGCTGGCATGACTAGCATCTGCACCGACTGCACTATGTACCCGAAGACAGCGAGTTGCTTTTACACCTTGGGGGAATAGCGCCTCTACTTTCTGAATATAATCTTCTCCAATACCTAGAGATAAACGTTCCATAGTGTAGGTATAGCCCACAGAGTCAATGGGATTATTGTCCGCCACACTACGTCTTAAATAATCTCTCAACGCCACTGCAGCAGGAGGTGTTAAGGCTTCAACTACAGCTTTAGGGTCGTATCCTAAAGATTGGATATCGAGTAAAGCAAGTTGGTCGTGTCCTTTTTCCTCTTCGGCTTTTTCTAAAGCCCACGCTTCGAGGGAAGAGTGATTATTCGCAACAAAACCTTTAGCCGCAGTTTCCATTAGCTGAGGTACGTCGCTAGTTAAGTGATAAGCACTTGCCAGTCGCCATATCCAACGAGTAGAAGTTAATGCGGGAGGTCTAGTCTCTGAAGTTATCGCCTGTTTAGCCGCAGCGATCGCCGTGTCCAATAATTTACCAGTAGTAGCAAAGCTACCGTCTCCTGTCATTGGTTGTGCAAAGCGATCACTCCCTGAACGAGGTTGATAGACCCAAGCACGCTCATCAGTGGCGACAACTACTTTTCCAGGAGCAATATGCGCCCATTCAGCATTAGCCAAATCAAAGTCTACTTGTTTTTTAACAGATCCTATATTGTGCGTCATAGAAATATTCAGGCAAATCTTCAAACATTCATAGTTGTTTCTAGAGCATAAAAATATCTAGAGCTACAACTTTATTTTTAGCCATCAGAATTAGATATTGATGCAATTGAGATTATTTACTTTGAGTAAAATACAAAGCTGTTTCAATTCATTAGTTATTGATTTAAGTCAATTGGTGATGAAACTACAATCAAAGTTACATGTTTATTTTTGTTCTTTAGCTGATGTTTTTATTATTAAATATTCTGCTGTGTAACTGCATCAGCAAGGCTACGGATATTACAATCATAGACAGAATTTTATAGTTTATTTTGTCCAAGTATTTTTACTTTGAAATAATTATCTGCCTGCAAAACTATAGATAAAAAGACAATTTAGTACCTTTTTGCCTGCTTTTTGCGCGTAGGTAATATCTCTAGTATGCTAGACATTTTTTATTCTTTGATGGGTTTTCTAAGTTGAGATTGTAGTCACCGATTGTAAATCAACTCCCTACTGACTACTACCGATAACTCAGAGGGTGCAAAAATTAATTAAGACAGCAGAATAAGATAATACGTCTAGCGATCGCTGATTTATTCTTGATAATCGCTTTGGATCTCTACATCGAGAGTGTCTTCATCAAAATAAATATACAAAACATTGGGACGACAGCATACTTGGCAGTCTTCAACATAGGATTGTTGCATCCCGCCGCTAATATCAACAAAGGTACTATTAGACTCGCCACAGAAAGCGCAGCTATATTCGGCAGTTGTTTGCATCTGTATTTATGAACAATAAATTAATTAACAATTTTCGTCAGCTAGGCATTCGAGAAGAATCAGACAGCTAAATCCTCATTCACTGGGTTGTTGATTGTCATTGCTTTGTTTAGATGTTTAACTAAAGTTTTTGGGGGCAATGCACCCTGTATATGCTGCCAGGGAAGAATCTTTGTTGCCGTATCCCAATCCTGGTGAACATAGTAATTTAGGCTAGGTATCTGCCCTTTTAGTTCTTTGAAAGCTCTTTTATAGCTACCTACTGAATCACCAAATTCTCTTGTTAGCTGAAGTAATTTTCCCAAACGGCGATCGCCACGAGAGATTAAAGCCTGAATAACAGACCAATTATAGCTTTCAGGGCGAAAGTCTATTCCTTGTTGACGCAAGTTTTTTTCTAAATATTTAAGACGTTTTTTGGCATCGGTATTTACGCCAAACCATTGAAAGGGAGTGTGTGATTTGGGAACAAAAGTGCTGCACCCTAATGTTAAGCGCAATCCTGGCGCGGCTTTTTTTACGGCTGACATCATGGCAACAGTCTCTTCTACATCACTCATAGTTTCCTGGGGAATTCCCACCATGCCATAAAGCTTCAAAGCTTTTAATCCTCCTGCTTTGGCATTAATTGCGGCATTGATAATTTCGTCGTTGGTCAGCTTTTTGTTAACAATCTTTCTAATTTTTTCTGAGCCACTTTCGACAGCAATGGTAATTGAGCGAGTATCGCGATTAGCTAGAGTAGAAGCCAGCTTTTGAGTAACGGTGTTAGTTCGCACCGAGGCAATACTCAGACGGACATCTTCATATTTGGGTTGAGACAGATAATCTAAGATTGATTCAAACTCTGGATGCTGAGTCACAGACGCACCAAGTAAGCCCAGACGATTTGTTACCTCTAAACCTCGGTCAATCGCTGGTAGCAAAACAGTCTCTAGGGGTGCAGTACGGAAGGGGAGAGTCAAATAGCTAGCCAGACAAAAACGGCACATTTCAGGACAGCTGCGCACTACTTCTACCATGTATATATTCTCCCAGGCGGCATTTTCCGTTACTACCGTCGAAGTAGAAAGAGTATTGCCTCGATAGGTTCGTTTCTGCACCACTTCGGGAATCTTGCTGTCCACAGGGGCGATCTCTTTAATTTCCCCTGCGGCACTGTCATAAGTTACCTCGTAGAGACTGGGAATATAGACTCCAGGGACTTGGGCTAAATGGCGTAGTTTGGTGATACGGTCAGCTTGTCTTACCTCCTGATAGGCATCGATAAATTGATCGAGTAACTCTTCTCCATCCCCCAAAAGAATGACATCAAAAAAGTCGGCTAAGGGTTCAGGATTAGCTGTTAAAACTGTTCCACCGCCAAATACTAGGGGGTGATTATCCTGGCGATCGCGACTATGGAGAGGAATATCTAGAGACTCTAGGAGATTAAAAATGTTGATGTAGTCTAGCTCCCAAGAGACGGAGAAACCCAAAAGTTCGGGATCTCTAGGTAAAGGCTCATTGAGATCGGTAAACAAGCGGCTGACATCAACATCAGAGCGCATTGCTAAAGTTGCCCAAACAATTTGAAATCCCAAGCTGGTTATACCAATGGTGTAGGTGTTGGGGAAAGCAAAAATAGCGGCTATGGAATCATTTTGGCCAGCTACAGGTGTAAATAAAAGACGCTCTTGTTGAAATACGCTCACAGATAATTAATTTGGATATTTGGGCGAGGATAGCAAATGTATTATTCATTATCGATCGCTTTGGGATTCTGTGACGAACAAGGTAAAACAGTTAGGGCAGTCAGAGCAGTTAGGACAGTTTTAAGTGGTCAATAACTAATTTTTTAAAGCCCCAAGGTTAGCTTCTTCCGTTATTAGTTAGAAATTATCCGAACTACTTAAGGTAAAGACATTATCTTTGTTTGTCTAACCTCTGTTTTGTTTCAATTAAGTTTAACTTTTAAATTAAAGCACAGGTTCGATATGCAATTTTGCCATTTTGTCAATAGCTATTTGTACTCAAGCATCAAGCGAATACTCTTTGTAATTATTGAGTAATATTAATTAAATAATAGATTTTATCGTCTCAAGAGTGCTATCTATTCATCCGCAAGGCTTTCAGAATGCGAATATTTGTTAAGCTGCAAAAAACACAAAATACCCTATCATAACTTTCATTATTGAAACACGATTCGCAATAAAGAATCAAGACTCTACAATCAAGTGAATTCGTAGATTAATGAGAATTATTCTTAGATAATTTCTTAAGATTTAACCATAAATAATCAATAGTTAAGCAGATAAACAATAACTTTGCCTTATTAAAAGCCAGTCGAGCGATCGCCATAGTCGTTTTAATTAATTTTTGCACCCTCTAAGTTATGGATTCTAGGTAGTAGGTAGATAAAAATATTTTGCTTGATTCATTATTTCGGGTTCATGGTGTTGTAAAAGACTCACTATAGCGTTTCTCAAAATGGTGAGATACAGTAACAGGAATGAGAAAACCAACCATGAATATCTTTACCCGAGACCTGACTATAAGCTTGGGAAATTGCTGAATCTAAATCTTTATAGTTTCTAGCACCGATAGAACGC
>JBCCNG010000445.1:0-4285 GCA_039025955.1 Cyanobacteria bacterium P01_C01_bin.72
AACAAAGCTGAATGGCATTTACCCTCTTTATTGACGGTACTTAAAAAAAATCAAGCCCAAACAAACCCTAAGCTAGCTTTATAAGCTATGAATACGTCACGGTTTTCATTGAGCCATGACACAAAACGATAAGACATAGCTGTACGAAATGCCTCTAATGCTTCAGGAAAAGTGTTAATGGGCTTGTTTGCCCAACGCCTCCTTAATCCTCCAGTTAATTTATGCCAAAGAATAAAACTATAGGCACAAAAGACCAGAATCCAATGTCTTTTTAGTTCCTCTGGTTTGGTACTCTTTTAATCCTAGCCATCCTTTGGCTTCACGATAAAACACCTCTACCCAATTTCTCCCTGAATAAGTATTAACTAACCACTGTGACGTTACAATTGATGGCTCAACATTGGTAATAAAGTAATCGATATCATCTGCATCTTGAAACCTCGGCGCGTTCATGACGATAGCTATCTTCCTGCTTCCTTTAAGACGAGATATTTCTACTTCAATGACAGCCACCCAAACAGTCCTTGATTTTTCGGCATTGATTAAGGTTTGAGCATAAGCTTCTTTTGGCAATGATTCTGCTAAAGTATCTAATCTTATTTCTTCGGCTACTTCTTTTGAGTTAATAACTTTTACTTTACGGTTTTTTGCCAGTCCCCCCAAGTAGTTTAATTTTCTTTTTTCTAGTTCCTTAAGAAAGTTTGTATTATTTCCATATCCTGAGTCGATTAATACTATTCCTGGTCTATAACCTCAGTTCAAACTTTGATCGATTAACTTTAAAGCTAGCTCAGGTTTCTTCTGAAATTTTGGGTCGTTCTTGCCCTCTGGTAGTGAATTTGCATGTTGACATAACTCTATATCTAAAGGTAAGCTTTTTTTTCCGTCATAGAGATGAGTTGTTACGACAACATTGCCATTCTCTGTCTTACCAATTTCTCCTATATACTGTCGTCCTACTCCTGCGGTAAAGTTACAACTTTTCCTATGTCCGCTATCGTCAACAATCAGACGAAAACCCCCACTAATTCTCGTCTGACTACATTTATTCATCACCTCTAAGCGACTCTGATTTATCTTGTCTGCCGACCAAGTTGCTTCTGTTTAGAAGCGATGCAGCGCGGTCTTGGGGGTTTCCCCCATGAGCGACTGCATCAAGACAGTGATGTAATTCATGGTAAGTCACACCCCTACAGAGTCATTTGCCATCTGGTATATATTTTTTCGCTCACTTTCTCCCAATAAACCTCTCAAATAGTTTCTGAACTCTCCTTTCTGTGCTTTAGTTCTCAATAAATCATCAAACTTTTTACATTACTCTTGAAGTCAAATCAAGGCTAATAGCTTAGAGGGTGCAAAAATTAATTAAAACTAATATATTTCTTCTCTGCAATGATTTCTATATGGTCTAAATTCTTTATCCCTGAGAGATTCAGCTATCACATTCACAGCAGCGGACGCAAATCCGAAATACGGCAACCACAGCGATAATTTCTGCACCAAGCAAGAACATCTGAGGAGTCAAGCATAGTCCCCAAATCAGCAAAACCGCACCGAGAATTGCGGCTGATAGTTGACTCACCTCTTCTTTTGATTTTAGTCCCCATGCAATAGAACCTAAACCCAATCCTAAGAAAAATATAAAGCTCATGAAGTATAGTCTAGAACTCTCACGATAGTTTGATCATCATTTAAATAAGATTTCTTGACCTGAAAGCGATCACGGCCCACCCGAGCAACTTCCATATCTGTTGCCAAAGCTAAAAACTCTTCTACGGGAGCAAGGTCGCAGTTTTCTTTGTTAGCCGCTGTCGTACGATAGTGAGTTGGAATCACCATCTTGGGATTAAGGGTCTTAACTGCTTTTTTGGCTTCTTGAGGGTTGTAAGCCTTAAGACCACCACCTACGGGAGTGAGCAAAATATCCGCGCCGCTGAGGAGAATCTTATCTTCTGTTTCCAAAGACCCCGCTGCACCACCCAAATGGATGATATCTACTCCTCCCTGAGTCCAGCGCCAAGCAATATTATTGCCAAATCTTCGACCACCTTCGCGATCATGAGCGACGGGAAATCCTTGAAACTTAATGCCGCCAAAATTGTGAACTCCACGCTGCACAATAACTTCGGGATCACCAGGTACTGCTTCTACCGCTCCCTCATCCAGCAAAAAACTGCTCACTAAAACCAGATCAGGCTGAACATCTGGCAGAGTATAGCCCGCAGTACAGCCCAAAGACTGATAAGGATTGACTAATACTTTTAAACCGCTGCCTGTAAAGAGAAAGCAGGTATGTCCTAAATACTGAATCGTTACTCCGTCTGCATCTTGCGCTATTCCTGGGCGACGTGGGATCATGTTTGAAGCGATCGCCGTTGCCAAACCCAAGCCACCATAGCGGATTAACTGTCGCCGTTTCATAGTTTTTCTCAACCTAAAGACTGTAAAAAATTACGTAGTAGTGACTTCCCATTATCGGTCAAAATGCTTTCGGGATGAAACTGCACTCCCTGGAGATTGTGATACTCCTTGTGGCGTACTCCCATAATTGTGCCATCTTCCACCCAGGCGGTAATTTCTAGAGTATCGGGGAGGGTTTCTGGCTCAATTACCAAACTGTGATATCTCGTCGCGGTAAAAGGAGAATCTAATCCAGCAAACACCCCCAAGTTTTCATGATGAATCGAAGAAGTTTTGCCATGCATCAATACTGGTGCAGAAACAATCTTACCCCCAAAAACCTGACCAATACTCTGATGACCCAGACAGACTCCCAAAATTGGCGTAGTTGCACCAAGCTTTTCGATTAGCTGAAGAGAAATTCCCGCATCCTCTGGACGACCTGGCCCTGGGGAAATCAAAATCCCGTCAGGCTTAAGCTCACTAATCATTTCCAGGCTGATAGCATCATTACGATAAACGCGGATATCGGCAGCCACTGGTAATTCTTGAGCCAACTCTCCCAAATACTGCACTAGATTATAGGTAAAGCTATCGTAGTTATCAATGACTATAATCAAGTCTGCTCTCCATTACATCATAAGCATGATACGCTGAAATAATGGAGGAAGCAAGATACAGGCTGCGACAACTACTGCCGAGATCGCACTAATCAAAACTGCCCCCGCAGCGCAATCCTTAGCAATTTTAGCTAGTTCATGGTAGCTCTGCTTCACGGTTAAATCAACTACCGCCTCAATTGCCGTATTGAGCAATTCTAGAACCATGACGATAGCACAGGTCATAGCAATAATCGCCATTTCCACCGCCTCAATTTGTAAAAAAGCACCCATGCTAACCGCCAGGATGCCTACGAAAGTATGAATTCTAAAATTTCTTTGAGTCGCAAAAGCATAGCAAACACCAGCCCAAGCGTATTTAAAGCTCAAAAATAAATTTGGTGCTACCTGCCAAGCCAGATTGCGGATAATCTTCGGGTTAGATTTCGACGATTCCTGAACAGGAGCAATGGTGGAAGACTTCATATTAGCGCTTAATAAAAATTGAGTTGGATTGGCTCTCTTGCTGGATTCAATCATGGTGCAGATCGAATGGTAATCCGTATATGTACTTAATTTATAACGTAATCATAACCCAACAGTTACAAATTGGAATGTCCAAACAGGACAGTATTAGACTATGTAATTAATTGACATCAAATATATTTAATAATTGAAATTAATTCTGCTTGTCTGTCTAGCATTTGACGCAAACTCTCATCATCAGGATGATCCCAACCCAACAGATGTAGCAAACCGTGGCTACCTAACCAGGCTAACTCCAATTTTAAAGAGTGTTTTTGTTCCTGTGCTTGCCTTACTGCCGTATCTAAAGAAATAATTATATCTCCTAGATAAAACGGTTCATTAAGGTTTTTGGGCAGCTTAATTGACGACTCCATCGCTGCAAAAGCTAAAACATCAGTCGGGCCGTCTCGATGGCGATACAGAGAATTGTATTCTTGTATACCGCGATCGCTAGTCAGCTTCAGGCTTAATTCGCAGTCTTGAGGTAGCTTAGTAATTTTACTGAGAAAGGTAAGCCAATTTTGTAACCAGCATGCCCAATCAATGGCAGCTACCTCGGCTAAATTTTCAGTGGGCAAATCTCCTTGATAGTCATGTTCTACGTAGATATCACTATTTATCGATTGTCCAACAGCTATACTCATACCTAATTATGGTTTGGTTAAATAAGCTAGTCCGACCAAAAGACTGACTAAACCTATAGTGGTTAAGAAAAAGTGCCACAAAGATTGTCTGCCCTTACGCACCATATTCCTCAT
>JBCCNG010000446.1:0-4282 GCA_039025955.1 Cyanobacteria bacterium P01_C01_bin.72
AAAGAACGCTGTTGATTCTCCCAGCCAAAGACCACCAGGGGCTTTTGATATATCTTTGCCCAGAAAGCCACTTCCAAAGCACAGAGAGAAAAAATTTCCTCTTCCACCTGGATTACATCAGGCTGAAAATCCTCAATCACCTGCCGAATTTTCCAGGGATTATATACATGTGCGCCCACTTTCCCTGTAAACAAAACAGGGGCAGAATAAATCTTCAGTTCGGGAAAAGGAGTTTCTAAGGGCAACTCTCGATTCCATTCCGTCGCTTTCCAGTTGCTCGGTGCCAGCAAAGCCAGCTCTACTTCTCCCGTATCGGCGATCGCTTTTAGCTTGCCTTGATTAACTCCTACTACATAAGTATGGCTGACAAAGAGAACTCGTAATTTGCGCTTGGGAGAGGAACTTATAGCGCTTCCTGCCGTATTTTTCTTAGTGTTAAACATAAGAATAGTAAGTAATAAAATTAGAAATTAAGAACTAAAAACTAAGAACTATACTTGAGTCATCTGCTGGTTTTCTTCCCACTTCAGACGCTTCTTTTGCCACGCCAGTCCTAGCAGCAAAGCAATTGAAAGCATATAGCCAGGCTCTTCTAACTGGGTAAAAATAAAGCCCAGAATCAAAGTAGACAGCAAGGTAATCTTGAGGGAGTTATCTAGACCAAAGTTGCGCCAGACTAGATAAGCCAAGTAGAGATAGGCACTCAAACCCACTATCCCTAAATCGCCCCAGATACCAACCCAGCCAAAGATAGGGCTAAACAAGCTTGAACCCTTTGCCAACCAGAAATTTTCAATAAACTCACGGGACTCGATACCAATCGAGGTAGTAGTTGCTCCCAGGGGTGCCAGAATTGAGTGATAATCCTGCATAAACCAAGCCCCCAGACGACTTACTCCATGACCAGGGCCTAAACCAAATAACCAATTACCGATGGAATCAAACTGAGCGATGATCGCCTTAAGGGAATAAAACTTGGTAAACCAAGCGTCGCCATTTTCACCGTATAGTTCTGGTCTTGCCCAAGCATTGAAGGCAACAAACATCTCTAGGTTCTGCACACACCAGAAAAATGTCAGCCCAGCAATAACAATGCCAATCAGCAGTTTGATAGTTTTGCCAACATCCTTAAAGTTAGAGATAATCAGCAGCACCCAGCCCAGAGAATAAGCTAATACAAGCTGCTTAGAGTCAGAAAACAATAATTGCCAGCCCGCGCAGGTAAATGCCGCAATTCTGACCCAGAGAGGAAAGTTTTTGCCGTTGACGAAAAAATAGATCGCAAAGGCAATGGATACAGAAGCCGAGACATAATTACCCGCACCAGAGACAAAGAACACCCCACCACAACCGTCTGTACCGTCGAAGCCGTTGGCGTAAAGCTTACCCATGTCAATTAAGGGCTTTTGTACCGCAGCTAAAAGAAAGTTAATTAGCACCGATGCCATAAACCAGTTTTGGATACGGCTAAATGACTTACTTGACATGGGAATACAGGCAATGGCAGTGATAAACATCACTGGCTCCCCCAGCATCATGAAGCTGGCAACAGCATTAATGATGCCGGCACCATTCCAGAAAGCGCTGGCTAAGTTAACCACCAAAAAGATAAACAGCCCCGTCAGCAAGGTTTTGATTAAGGCAATCTGCTGGGGATTTTTCATCGGGGTAGTGGCTATAGCGATCGCAAAAACCAACGGTATAACTACAAAATGGGCATGAACTAAAATTGAAGGCGCAGGAGTGAAAGTAGTAAAAATACGTCCATAAAAGACGAGGGTAAAAGCAAAAATAATTAAATTGGTGTTGCTAGCCCAGGCTAAGTTACCTTGGTTACTAGCTATCGGTTTGGCACTATTAAGCATGATTAAATCAGTCTGTTAAACGACCTCGGATTAATTACCTCTAATTCATGGCGCTGCGTAGTTTGGTCACAGTCCAGTTAATTAGTTTGGGGCGGTGGTGAGGAGCATAGAGCCAAGAAATTGCGGGTTTTGCCAACGGTAGGGGCATCAATCCCACCCAGATAAACCAGAGGCTATAAAAGAGCCGCTTGGGAACATTAAAATCTGAATATTGCCAAAGACATTTAATCCCCCAATAAATCAACAGATAAGAGCGATCGCTCTGAATAGGATGGGTCTGCTGATTAAGTCTGAGGGAGATAATGCGGGACCAAAGGCGAGCAAATGAGCGTTGTTCGAGATCTGCTGGCACTTGATAGCCTAAATCTTTTGCTTTTCGGGTAAGTAAGTCAAAATTCTCTAGATCATGATGCACAAACCGCTTAAAGCGATCGCCCGTTACCGTAGCTAATGCCCACTGATTGCTATCGTGAACTCGATAAACTCCCAAGGGTGATTCAATTGCCGCTACTTCGCCGTAGAAAGGGACTTGGAAGGAAAGGTAGTCATCAGCAGTTAGTTTATAGCGATCAGGAATGGGAAATAAATCCTTTAAAGCTTCGCGGTTTAAGGCATTGCCGCTGGTAGGAGTACTGACATACCCACCCCGAGATAAAAGAGTTTGCCAGACTTTTCCCTCAGATAAGGGGGCGCTACCCTGGGGAGAAGAATAGCCCAAAGACTGACCAACTCCATCAACGACGCTGAGACGATAATGCACCTTCGCTAAATCTGGATGCCACCGTGCCACAATTTCCGCGACAGCCTGGGGAAACAAATAATCGTCCGAATCCAGAAAAATAATGATCTCTCCCTGACTACGGGCAAAACCGCTGTTGAAAGCTGCCGCCTGCTTACCGTTGGCTTGCAGAATGGGAATAATGCGATCACCATACTCGCTAATAATCTGGCGGGAGTTATCCGTCGAGCCATCATCAACTACAATCACTTCTATGTTTTTATAGCTCTGGTTTAAAGCACTATCGATTGCCTCCCCTAAAAAGCGTTCATAATTGTAGTTATTGATAATAATGCTGACTAAAATTTGGTCGCTCATCTTACCTGTACCTCCAATAATTGATCAAGAGCTGCTGGTTGAAAATCGCTCACTGTCTCTAGAAAACGTATCGCAGTAGGCTTCGGCGCATAATGCTCAATTGCCCAGTCCCGCCCTGCGGCAGAGATCGAACTGAGTAATTCGGGCTGTGCGGCAATTCTGGCAACAGATTCAGCAATATTATCTAGATCGATGCCGACATAGTGTTTCCAGTTTTCAGGCATTACGGGTAGCTCAAAACCATACTTATCAAAGTCAACGTGGAGGGTAATACAGCCAGCTACCATTGATTCCCAAAAACGCCAGCTATCCCATTGCCCAATCCGCTTAGTTTTGATTCCCAACTCACCGATAATCTTGGTGGAATAGTAAGCCATGGGGTCTCGATGATCGGCAATGCCAAGAGCGAGGAAAAATCCGCCAAAACAGGCACAGGCGGCAGACTGATGTAGGCGACGGTAGTAGCTAGGATAATGTCGTCTTCCCGTCTGTACCCATTGCAGATAGTGATAGGGATCGCGATCTATCGCCGTGGGGTCGTCTGAGGATCTATCAACGGTAAAATACTGCTCAAGCTGAGGAATAAACGACTTCTGTACATAGCGTCGGAGGGAATGAGTAAACTTCTTGTGACGGAAATTTACCAGTACTTTTGACCGCTTCTCCTGGTAGTCCAGAGGTTGGGCTAACTCTTGTAAAACTCTAGCTGATAGTCCAAAAGCCCAAGGGTAAACATTAGCGGGATACCGCGTATGACTGGTATAGTGGGGGCGGAGAATAAAGTCAAACTGTCTAAATTCAGGTAGCCAAGAGGCGGTTCTAATTCCCGCAATGCCATCTTCACAGTCAAGATAAACAGTCTGATACTGACGATTAGCAGCAAATAAATCTGGTGGCAAGCTGCCATATTTCTCATACCACTGGCGCTCAACTACCACCACATCACAATCACGATGGGTTACATCAGGGTCAGACTCTAGTAAAAAGCGATCGCTTTGGGGGTCGAGCCGCCAATAATTATTACTGGCGTAATATTTTATGCCCAACTGCTGCATTCCTGTCGCCAGGTTGATAATTAGATCCTGGAAATAAGCGTTATCTGCCTGACCCTGATCAACAGCAGTAAAGAAAAAGACTTTTGGTATATTACTCATAATAAAAACTGTAAATTTATTGCCCAACCTCACCTAGCCCACAGGCTGGTCTAGCACCACTTCTTGATAGTTGCCCGAGCGTATGATCTGACCGTTTTCTAGCTGATAAATGCGATCGCAATGTTCTATGGTAGAAAGACGGTGAGCAATGATAATAATCGTCTTTG
>JBCCNG010000447.1:0-4280 GCA_039025955.1 Cyanobacteria bacterium P01_C01_bin.72
CTTAGCTCGACTTTATCCATTTTGATTTCATTGATAATCTTGAGCTTAAAAGCCTTATAGGGCAGTAGTTTGACTTTTTCAATATCGCTATAGTTGGCGAACATAGAAAAAGTTTTGACAAGAAAGTTAGATTCTTGCAAGAGCAACAAAAGCAATTTTTAAATTTTGGATAAAATCGAGCTAATCCTGTTGACATCATAAAAGTCCCTCGCCCTTTATTTAACCGTTTGAGGGATCTTGCTATCTATGCTGCTTGAATAGATAAAGTCGAGCTTACACCCTCAAGTTATCTTTAATCGCAGTCCCAAAATAAATGCCATCAGTGTCGGACAAATGTCACTATAGCAATCATGAATCAATTAAAAGAAATCAAACAAAAACTAAATCAAAATTTTGACCAAATCAAACAGCAATACCAAATCAAACAACTAGGGATATTTGGTTCTTACATTCGTGGTGAAGCTACAGAAAATAGCGATCTAGATATCCTCGTAGAATTTGAGCCTCAAGCAAGATTTGGTTTACTAACCTTTTGCGAATTAGAAAACTACCTAAGTGAATTACTCGCAGTGAAAGTAGATTTAGTCATGAAAGATAGCTTAAAACCGCAGATTGGTAAAAATATTCTCCAAGAAGTAGTTTACCTATGACTAAAAGAGAAATCAAAGATTATCTACAAGATATCCTTGAAGCAATGGATGCAGCAGAAAGCTTTATTGATGAGATGAGCTTTGAGGACTTTAAAGCAGATCGAAAAACTATTTTTGCTGTTACTCGTACTATTGAAATTATTGGTGAAGTTGCTAAAAGTATTCCTCTTACTTTGCGCTCACAATATCCTCAAGTTCCCTGGAAAAGCATTACGGGAATGCGCGATAAATTGATTCATCATTATTTTGGAGTAAATTTACAAGTGCTTTGGGATACTGTAAAACAAGATTTGGCAAAGTTAAAACCAGTTATTCAAACAATATATAGCCGTAGAAAATTTCAAGGCTCAAATAAAACTAAAATGCTTCAAACCTTCAATAATTCCCCCTGCACACTTAGACTCGGCTAGATAATGATTCTCGCTGCTATTAACCTCATACCATTGCAGTAACTCTGGTTTAGCGTTAGCCACAATCAAACCTTTCTCTTGACCTTCAAACATGGAAATGTCATTGCCAGAATCGCCACAGACAATGGTTTTTTCGGAAGCAATATTCCACCTACGGCGCAAAAATTTGACTGCTAAACCTTTATCACCGTTTTTCGGTAATAAATCTAAATCCTGACCTGCACTGTAGATTAGTTTAATCTTAAAACCCGCTTCAGTTAGAGCTGCTTCGAGCTGTTCGAGAGTTTTTTCTGCCTCAGCTTCGGCTAAATAATAGCTAATTTTAAAGGGATTTTGTTCCGAATTAGGCTGAGACTGTAGGTGCTGAAATTGATCGGCGATCGCCATTATTTTAGCTCGATCCCATCCCTGAGAGAGGATATCTGCCCATTCTGGGTCATATTTTGACTGTTGCTGGTCAAAATACATTTCTGTTCCCACCGCCGTAATCAGAGCATCTGGAGGGAGTAATGATTTAGCTTCGGCTAACAGACGATAAAGATAAAGCGATCGCCCAGTAGCATAAACAATCTTACTGCTATACTGCCGACGGTGTTCTGCTAGCTTTCGGTTTAGATCCAGTAAAGCGGCATCATCACCAACTAAAGTATTGTCTAAATCAGTTACAAATAGGAAAGGGCTCATATCAGGGGCATTCATATAAAATATTCAGGCACGATATTCCAACTTAGATACTAATCTCAGAATAAAATTTTTGTACACCACTATCTAAACACTCTAATTCGCAAATCGAAAGGTTAGATTCAATTAAAATTGTGGCAAAGAGGTGTTTAATTTTACAACGTCAACCCCAGCACCGCCATTTTGGAACGGGTACTGTTGATTATTGTGGCTCATGAAACCAAATAATTCCATACGGTACTCTATCTGACTACAGATTAAATCTTAATCACAATCCTCTTTACAATTAGCGGCACAAACTGGTTAGCTGGAGGATGGCTTAAGAATAATTTTATGGCAATAAGAGGGATGAGATTTTGGGTGTAGAACTTCGCAGTTACGTCTACTTAGATCGTCTGCAATTGCAGCATGCAGCTTATATTGGGACTGTGGCATCGGGCTTCTTACCCTTACCAGGAGATGCCTCGCTTTGGATTGAAATATCTCCTGGAATTGAGATCAATCGTATCACTGATGTAGCCTTGAAGTCAGCGGTGGTTCGTCCTGGAGTACAGTTTGTCGAAAGACTCTATGGGCTATTAGAAATTCATGCCAAAAACCAAGGGGAAGTAAAAGCTGCGGGGAGGGCAATTCTCAATGCTCTGGGAGTGAAACAACGGGATAGTCTTAAACCTAATATTGTCTCTAGCCAAATTATCCGTAATATTGATGCTTATCAGGCACAGTTAGTTAATCGCGACTGTCGTGGACAAATGTTGCTGGAAGGGCAAACTCTCTATGTTTTGGAGGTTCAGCCTGCTGCCTATGCGTCTTTAGCTGCCAATGAAGCCGAGAAAGCAGCCCTGATCAATATTCTTAAGGTAACGTCAATCGGCAGTTTTGGTCGAGTATACCTGGGAGGAGAAGAAAGAGATATTATTGCTGGCTCATCCGCCGCCCTCGCGGCACTAGAAAGTATATCAGGTAGAGACGTATTGAATCAGAAAAAAGAGTAGTCAGAAATTGCCTCAATCTTCCTGAAAATCAATTAAAACCACTCTGAATGTTGGAAACTGCTGACAAAGCAGGGATAATAGACTGAGAAATTGGGTAAATAGCGATCGCAGATAATTTCAAGCAGGTATTAAGCAGGTAAGTTCTAAGTGGCAAATATTGAGCATTTAACTAGATTAAAACAGGGTGCGGCTAGCTGGATGAATTGGTTGGATAGTCAGCACCAGCCCGAGGTTGATCTGATTAATGCCGATCTGCATGGGGTTAATTTAGCTGAAGTTTATCTAGTCAAAGCCTGTTTGGTAAGCTCAGATCTGACAGGAACAAATTTAACACGAGCAAATCTGACAGGGGCGGACTTAAGCCAGGCAGAATTAATTGATGCGAATTTAGCGCAGGCGAATCTAACAGGAGTTAACCTTCAGTCAGCTTACTTAATTGATGCGGATTTTGCTCAGGCAAACCTGATTGGTTCAGATCTTAGATCGGTGATAGGCAAGGGAGCAAACTTTTCTCAGGCAAATTTGATTGGAACTTCGATGAGACAGGCAAGACTACCCCAGGTTAATTTTACTCACGCAAAACTCAATCGGGCTAATCTCAGTGAGACAAATTTGGTTCGAGCAAGTTTTGATCTGGCAGATTTGTCTGGGGCTAACTTTTTTGAAGCCGAGTTACAGTCTGCCAGCTTCTATCAGGCTAATCTATATCAGGTAAAAGCGATCGCCACTCATTTAAGCCACAGCTACTTTTTGAACAGTAATTTGGTTGAGGCTAGTTTAGTCGGCTGTGATTTTCGTTGGGCAAACTTGAGCTATACCAACTTCCAAAGTGCAAATTTACAGCAGGCAAAGCTGAGAGGTGCTAACTTAAATCGCGCAAATCTTACTCGGGCTAACTTATCTGGGGCAAATCTTCGAGGCACAAATCTAACCAATGCTAATTTGACTGGGGCAAACTTAAGCAACGCAGATATTGAAGATACTATCTTTGACAAAGCAAAGCTCACGGAGGCGATGATGCCCGATGGCACAATTCATTACTAGTACCGCTACACACAAATGCCCGTAGTCTTAAAGGATGTCAGAAGTTGTCCCTAAAGAGATACACTTCAATATATCCTCTAGGACTGCCGACTTTTTCCCAGTCGCGCAGTGGGACGCTTTGCATCCGTGCCTTTGTCTACTTCATAACTAAGTCTCTTGTCACTTTTGAGAAATGGTATTATTTATGATGAAACCTCCCACAATATTATCTTTGCTGGTTCTTTGCGTCTCAATAGCAGCAGCGAATTTGCACCAATTTCTGAGTTGCTGAATAAGGCTGTTCAACAAGAACCTGAAAAAATTGTTTTAGACTTTAAACAGCTCAATTTTCTCAACAGTTCAGGCATCAGTATTTTGTCCAAATTTGTCATTAGCGTTCGCAATCGCCAAAATGTGCAAATACTTGTCATCGGTGCTAAAGCAAACCCCTGGCAAGGTAAGTTCTTGAAAAACCTCAAGCGTCTCATGCCCTCATTGGAATTAGAGTTGGAATAAGGAAA
>JBCCNG010000448.1:0-4275 GCA_039025955.1 Cyanobacteria bacterium P01_C01_bin.72
TATGGAGTATTTTTCCTCACTCATTATCAATTATTTCGATGGGTTTGACCAACGGTAAGTAAGCCCTGGGGTAAAATAACGGGTTTTTTCACTGCTTCTGCGGCATCCTGGTGGCTCGGGTTAATGATTAATCAAATATTCATACAACTAAGGCATTTCACATAAAGTCCAATATTTATTGAGGGCAACCATTACTTCGGCAAAATTGGCAAAAGTAACAGGCTTAAGAATATATCCTGAAACGTTAAAATTATATGCTTCGATTCGATCTTTATCCTCGCCAGAAGTAGTAAGAACGATTACAGGAGTGCGTTTTAAATTTTCATCTTGTCTTAACTCTTCCAGAAATTCTAAACCGTTCATTTTCGGCATATTTAAATCTAGCAGAATCAACCTTCTGTTTTCTGGGACTTCGGGTGGTTTGCGTTTGTGAGATCGCAACATCTTTAATCCTTCAATACCATTACCGGCCACAAACAGAGGATTGGTAATCCGATATTTCTTAAAGGCTCGCTTAACATTCATCACATCCACTTCATCATCTTCGATCAGCAGGATATTAATGATTCTTTCTTGCATAATTTTGTGTATTCAGGTCGCTCAGATATCAATATTGCTCAGATATTAATGGCATTTAATGATTAACTGTCATTAGGCTTCAATATCATAGTAGTTTTGAGATTACGTATTCGTATCAGTTAAAAGTTGTATTCCTAACTACCAAAAGATAAAGATACTATAATTTTGCAACCGTTGTTAAACCGCATCCAGTTTAAAATCGGGGGTTTTAAGGATAACTGCTCGTAAGTCAGAAGTATCTTCTATTTTCTAACTTGTTTTATCTTCAACTCAAAAACTACGATTTTCTATTTAGACGAGGTTTATTGAAGATTTTCCCCTTTTTGCCAAGTAAACCTAAAGGTACATCCCTGATTAATTGCCGATTCAACGGTAATCTTACCACCTTGATTTTCCACTGCTTTTTTAACAATGGACAAACCAATTCCCGTACTTTCTTTCGTATCCCGAGCCTCTAAAGTCTGAAAAATAGTAAAAATTCGTTCGTGATATTGAGGAGCAATTCCCTTGCCATTATCGGTCACGGCAAATTCATAATAATCTTCTAATTCCTGAACAGAAACTCTGATCTGGCATTTTTCACTGTCTCCATGCTTGATTGCATTGCTCATGAGATTGCGAAATATTTGCTGTAGGGCGATCGCATCGGTAACTAGAGTAGGCATAGACTCAACCTTAACTTGGCAAGAATCGGACATCTGGAGCATGTCGATGATCTCGGCAATCATTTCTTCTACCGCTACCGTTTGTGGCTTAGAACTTACTCTGCCAACACGAGAATAGTCTAATAATCCATTGATTAGATTTTCGAGTCGCTGAACCCGATTCCGCAGCAGACTTAGGTTATATTTCGAGTCTTCGTCAAGTTTGCCTTCAAGATCTTCTTCAATCCAGGTTGATAAATTGGCGATCGCCCGCAATGGTGCTTTAAGATCGTGGGAAGTAACATAGGCAAATTGATCTAGCTCCTGGTTGCGTTTTTCTAAGGTGGCAGTAGTCACTAATAAAAGAGCATTGACCTGTTCTAGCTGATTAGTACGCTGCTTTACTCTCTCCTCCAATTCATCATTTAACTGCGCCAGAGCTAGCTCTGCCTGTTTGCGCTCGGTAATATCTCTTACTGCTACTACTGCACCAATTTTATGCCCTCTAGAATCAATGATGGGACTTCCATTAGCGAGCAGATTTCTGGGTTTACCTCCTGGGGGCATCGCCATCAGTTCGGCATCAATGAATGATTCTCCCGCAAATGCCCGAGACAAGGGAATTTCTGCTTGTTTTAAGTAGGCTTTTCCTGTCACATCATAGAGATGATAGTGTTCCGCCCACTGTTCAGGAGGTAGAGGCTCTTGGGGAACGACAAACAATTCTCTGCTAGCCCGATTAAATGAGGCAAGAATGCCCTTAGCGTCACAGGCAACAATGCCGTCCGAGAGATTGTCCAGCATCGCTTTGATAAATACCCGCTCCTGTTCTAATTCTAATTCCGCTTGTCTCCATTCCGTAATATCTCGTATCGCAGCGATCGCGCCAATTTTTTGACCCTGATGGTTGAGGATCGGATCTCCATTGGCAAGGATGATACGGGGCTGTCCCTCCTTCGGGACAATCATCATTTCTACATCTCTGATTGATTCTCCCTGTAATGCTCGAAATAAGGGGATTTCCTGTTGAGACATGGGAGTGATGCCATCAGGCAAGTAGAGAGCGTAGTGTTCTGCCCAATCTTTAGCTGGTATCGGCTGGGCTGGAAGTCCATGAAGCTCTCTGGTGGCTCGATTAAAGAGAGTCAGTATACCCTGTTCATTACAGGCAACAATGCCGTCAGATAAGTTATCTAGTAGCGCCTTTAAAAAGTTTTTTTCTTGGTCTAGTTCTGTTTCCGCTGCCTTGCGATCGCTGATATTGAGACTTGTGCCAATTATGCGGTAGATGTTGCCTTGATCATTTTCTAGAGGATTTAAAGTTGTTAACCACCAGGTATCTTGTCCCTGAAAAGGCAGGCATTCTTCGTAAGAAATTGCGGCTTTTGATTCGATGCATTCTCGATAACGCTGCTTTAATAGGGGTACTATTTCGGGAGGAAATACTTGTTCAGGTGTTTTACCTACCACATTGGCAATTCCCGTCAGGCTAACCGCAGCAGGATTAAACCCTTGATAGCGAAACGTGCCATCCGCTTCGATATCCAGCACAAAAATAGCTTCTTGAACATTATCGTAGATGCTTCGTAGAAATTCCTCTTGTTGACGAATAATCTCTTTTTGCTGTTCTAGTTCAGCAATTTTCTCTTTTAGCTGTTGATTCAGGTCTTTCATGTTGCAGTCAATATTCAAGAATCTCTATGTTCAGAAAGTTGCTCAAGGCGGCAACCCAACATGGGAAACATCTCACCAGAAACATCTCTCAATTAAAGTGCGGGGAAGTTAGGGACAAGTACATACAAGTACGACTTTTGGTCTTTACATACATGATTATTTTATGTTATTTTTCTGGGTCAGCAATCGACAGAGATACATCTCAAGGATGATGGAATTCTTAATTAGATATTAGATGGTCGTATCATGTGAATATTGTGGTTATGGTTAAAATTTTTATTGATTAACAATGAGTAGTAGCATCAGCATAGTCCTAATTGAAGATCATGATTTGAGTAGAATTGGCTTGTGTGCTGCTCTCAAGCAGTATAAAGATGTTGAAGTGATTGATAATGCTGCCACGGGCAACGATGGTTTAAACAAGATCAAGACTCATAAACCTGATGTGGCACTGGTAGACATTGGCTTACCCGATATTGACGGGATTGAAATTACCCAAAAGCTTAGGCAATATCAGGTCAGTAACCCAGATTTCCCTACCAAAGTACTGATGCTAACCATGCATGATAGTGAAGATTCTGTCATGGCTGCTTTTGCGGCGGGGGCGGACTCTTATAGCCTCAAGGATGTCAGCATGGATAATTTAGTCCAAGCAATACGCAACACTCATGAAGGAAATGCTTGGATCGATCCAGCGATCGCTAGAATTGTCTTGAAGCAGGCTCAATCGGCAAAAGTAGTTCCTGAAGCAGTTGACTCGCCTACTGTTGCTAATCAAGAGACTCAGGCAATTAATGCAGTGGGCGATGAATATCAGCAGTTAATTGAAACTTATCCCCTGACTGACAGAGAGCTAGAGGTGCTAGAGCTTATTGTCGCAGGATGCAGCAATGCAGATATCTCAAAGAAACTGTACATTACAGTAGGGACAGTAAAGACTCATGTCTGTCATATTCTGAATAAACTATGTGCCGATGATCGCACTCAAGCAGCAGTGAGAGCCTTGCGCTCAGGGTTAGTTAAGTAGACAATACTAAGATGAGCGAAATGTTTGATACCCTGGAAGGTAGGGTTTTTACTTTTACATAACGCTGAATATTGAATAAAGTTGCTCTTTTGTAGCGTTCGCATTTATTCAAGTCTTAATTCCCACAAATAACCTAACAACAAACATTTCGCAGTTAAATCATTCAAAAAATAATTAAACGAATTTAATGGATTTTGAGTCTGAGATAGCGATCGCTGATAAAAATAAAATTTAGTCATTCAGGCGATCTCCAACACAATATTATTAGCCTGTAATTGTTACATAATAAGCATTCGGGTTGATATTCAGATAATTAATTATTGAAAACTAAAATTTATGTGCCGAATGTCA
>JBCCNG010000449.1:0-4267 GCA_039025955.1 Cyanobacteria bacterium P01_C01_bin.72
ATCGCTTGACCTCCAAGCTCTGCCGTTACGTTAGAAACTAGGGGAATCTTACCTGGGCTATAGGTAATAGACTCTGCTACCTGACGAAAATCCTCCAGCATCGGCTGCATTAAGGGGGAATGAAACCCATGGGAGACTTCTAGCAAAGTGCTATTAATATCGAGGCTAGTTAGCTGATCTTCAATTACCGATAGGGTTTGCAGCTTACCAGCAATTACGGTATTGCGTTGATGGTTAATGGCGGCAATATTCACCTCCTGCTGATGGCTAGCGATTAATTCGGCAATTTCTGCCTGACTGCTAAAAATAGCCAACATGCCTCCCGAAGAGGGCAAATCTTCCATTAGTCGCCCCCGAATAGCAACGAGTTTCAAACCAGCTTCGAGGGTAAAAACTTCGGCAATACAGGCGGCTACATATTCACCGATGCTGTGTCCTGCTACATAGTCGGGTTTGATGCCCCAGGATAACCATAGTTGAGCCAGGGCATATTCGATCGCAAAAATTGCTGGCTGAGTATATACAGTGCGGTTAAGCTCTCCATTTTCGGTGGCTGGCGCAAAAATGATTTCTAGCAAAGGTCGCTCTAAATAATCTTGCAGAATAGCGGCACATCGATCCAATGCGGCTCGGAAAACGGCTTGAGTCTGATAAAGTTCTTGACCCATACCGACATACTGCGAACCTTGCCCTGTAAACAGCCAACAAATTCGTTTTGTCTGATTATTGACCGTACTAAGCCCTAATCCTGCTGTTTCTGCTTGAGCTAGGTAAGCCGATAGCTGCTGCTGTAGCTGCTGGTAGTTTTTGCTTAAACAGGTGAGACGATGATTAAAATGACTCCGCTGAGTTTGGGTTGCAGCACAGACATCCCTTAAAGAGTAATTACTATTCTCAAGCCAGGTTTGATATCTATATACTAATTCCTCTAGCGCCGACTTAGTTTTGGCAGATAAAGTCAGTAAGTGTAAATCCTCCTGCCTTTGTGCTGTAGCTTGTTGCTTCTTCTCAACCTTACTTCTAGCCCGAACTTCTCCCATAACAATATGAGCATTCGTGCCGCCAAAACCGAAAGAATTAACCCCTGCAATCAACGGTTGAGGAGATTTCCAAGGAGTTAACTCCGTCACCACCTGCAAATTCAAATCGTCAAAAGCGATCGCGGGATTAGGCGTTGTAAAATTAAGGCTGGGGGGAATTTGCCTGTGTTTGAGTGCCAACGCCACTTTGATAATTCCCGCAATTCCCGCTGCGGTTTCCGTATGACCAATGTTAGTTTTGACCGAGCCAATTAAACACTTCTCTTCAGGCGATCGATCTGCGCCTAACACTGCCCCTAAAGCATTGCTTTCAATCGGATCTCCTACTTTTGTCCCCGTGCCGTGTGCCTCAACATAACTTACGTGAGCAGGATTAATTCCCACCCGCCGATATGCTTCTCGTAATACTGCTGCTTGCGCCTGGGGATTAGGGGCTGCCAAACCATTACTCATGCCATCTTGGTTAACGGCGCTGCTAAGAATTACACCATAGATATCATCTCCATCCGCTTCCGCCTGAGATAAGGGTTTTAAGAGAACTAAACCTGCTCCTTCACCGCGCACATAACCATCAGCCGCAGCATCAAAGCTTTTACACTGTCCCTCACTGGACATAAATCCACCTTTACTAAAGCCCACCATAATTGTGGGCAAGAGCAGCATATTAACTCCTCCCGCTAAAGCCTGAGTAGATTCCCCAGTCCAAATACTCTGACAGGCTAAATGAACCGCCACCAAAGATGAAGAGCAAGCGGTATCTACTGCCAAACTAGGGCCTTTAAAATCAAAAGTGTAGGAAATACGATTAGCAGCAATGCAGTTACCAGTCCCCGTCGTTGCGTAGGGTTCACTAACTGGCTGCTGCCACATCATGATCGAATAATCGTGAGTGCCAATGCCGATAAACACCCCTGTATGACTACCTTTAAGAGCTTCCGGGATCTGTCCTGCATCTTCGAGGGTTTCCCATGCCACCTCCAGTAAAAGACGCTGCTGCGGATCCATAGTTACAGCCTCTTTGGGAGCAATACCAAAAAACTGTGGCTCAAATAGATCAATATCTTCCAGGAAACCACCCCAGCGAGTATTTGCCTTCCCTGGCTGACTCAAATCTTGGTCGTAGTACGAATCAACATCCCACCTCGATTGGGGAACTTCAACTATCCCCTTCTGACCATCTCGAATCATTGACCAGAAAGCCTGGGGATTATTTGCGCCTGGAAAACGACAGCCGATACCGATAATGGCGATAGGTTCTAGCATGGTTAACGGTCGTACAATCAGAAACTAATTAACTGACGTGTAGGTTAGCATATCTCAAGGCCAATGTAGGGGGGAGGAAAGTCTTTTTAACTGTTTTGACTAGAATATAATTAAACCTTGTCTATAAATTCTTGACTAACTAATGATACATAGGCAAAGTATTGTCCGTGGGGCAGCTTTTATTGTCGCCTCAGAATTAAGTTTTGCTCTCAGCGCTGCCATCATCAAATATGCTTCAACCGATCTACCAAATCAGTCCATTGTCTTTTTTCGCAATCTCTTTGGACTAATAATTCTGCTGCCTTTGATCCTCAAAAGTGACTCTGGTATTTTAAAAAGTGATCGCCTGCACCTACATTTACTACGGGCTGTATTTGGCATGGCGGCAATGTACAGTTTCTTCTATGCTTTAGGCAAGATACCCTTGGGAGACTCAGTATTGATCAAGTCAACTATTCCCCTAATTATTCCCTTTGTATCTACTATCTGGCTGGGAGAAAAAATTACAGCTGAAATTATAATTGCGGGGGTGATCGGTTTTTTGGGCGTATTTTTAATTCTCAAACCCGATGGCAATACCAACTGGGCAAGTTTGGTTGCTTTAGGCAGTAGCTTTTTTGCGGCTTTAGCTTTTGTAACAGTCCGTAAGCTCTCGGCAACCGAACCACCCCTACGTATCGTTTCCTACTTCGCTATCTTTGGCTTAACAATATCATCTCTACCCATGCTCTGGAAGTGGCAAACTCCTACTCTGGAACAATGTCTGATGCTGTTGGGAGTTGGATTAACAACAACTATTGGTCAGCTATTACTTACTCGCGGCTATCAAAATGCTCCTGCTGCTAGCGTCGGCATCTTTACCTATACTTCTGTTCCCTTTGGAACTTTTTTGGGCTGGCTAATCTGGAAGGAAGTACTAGATCTAAACTCTTTGTTCGGCGCAGGGTTAATTATTCTCGCTGGTATTATTGTCTTGCGAACGAAGGCTGAGTTAGCAAAAAAGTAGAGAGGTATAGTCGTTCTGATTAATTTATGCTAAAAATTTCTGAGCAAATTACGATTCCCGACCGCGAAATTGAATTAAAAGCAGTACGTTCTCAGGGTGCTGGTGGTCAGAATGTTAATAAGGTTGCCACAGCAATTCATTTGCGCTTCGATGTCTCAGCCTCATCCCTACCCTATGTTTATAAAGACAAACTGCTACGTAAGCTGAATCCATCGCAAATTACCCAGGATGGCGTAATTATAATCAAAGCCCAGCAGTTTCGTACTCAACATCAAAACAAAGAGGATGCTCTACAAAGACTGAAAGACTTGCTCAAAAAGGCGATCGCCAAGAAAAAGCGGCGACTACCGACCAAACCCTCAAAAGCAGCCAAGAGAAAACGCATGGAGAACAAAGCCAAACGCAGCCAGATTAAGGCATCACGACGCAAGGTAGATTACTAGTATCGCTGCGCAATTAACTAAAAGAAATGCAACAGCGATCGCCCGTCTAGATGAAAAGAGAGAGCAATACCTAGCTGAAGGGAAAGAACATCAAAAGTATATTGCGGCTCAAGTAGATGGAATTAGATTAGAAACCCGCAGAATTATTGAGCATTTATTCGGGAAAATAAATAATTAATGATTTTTGATCAATAAGTAATATGGGGTCTAATTATTTTTCTCTGTATAGCGATCGCAATTCTTAAGAATCTGTATGTTCTAAGTTTGCTACAAGTAAGAGTAGTGGATTCCTTAAGGTAAATGAAATATGACTGATAGAGATTTTTATGTACCGACTTATCTTGACTTTATCCATTTTGATTTCATTGATAATCTTGAGCTTAAAAGCCTTATAGGGCAGTAGTTTAACTTTTTCAATATCGCTATAGTTGGCGAACATAGAAAAAGTTTTGACAAGAAAGTTAGATTCTTGCAATAGCAACAAAAGCAATTTTTAAATTTTGGATAAAGTCGAG
>JBCCNG010000450.1:0-4266 GCA_039025955.1 Cyanobacteria bacterium P01_C01_bin.72
ACTATTTTTACTACTTGTGCTGATGTTTTGTGTTTCAGTAAATCTATGAAATCTTCCAGTAAAAAAAGCAGCGATCGCCTTTTTGTTTGCCAATTTTTGCACCCAAGCGATCGTAAAACTTGAGTTCTTTAATATTCCTCGCGTCAGCAGTCCAAGCTAAATGGCTACAGTTATTATCTTGAGCTATTTGTCGCAGTCTGTCCATTAACAAAGTTCCTGCGCCACAATTTCTCATCTTGGAATGAACAAAAAGATCGTCCAGCCAAATACTCGGATGTCCCACAAAAGAAGAATATCTAAATCCATAGAGAGCAAAGCCAATGACTGTTTCTCGCTCCTCAACTAGTAACACAAAGGCAAAAGGGCGATCGCCAAAAATAGTCTTCTCTATCTTCTCAACTGTGGTTTGAACTGTGCCAGAATAAGCTCCAATACTACGGTCAAACTCTGCTTTGGCTTGAATTAGCTGATAAATTAAAGCTGCTTCTGCCAATATTGCCTCTCTAACTTGCATTTTTCTGGTTAATCCTCTGTCTGTTATTTAATACTAAGCTCGACTTTATCTATTTTGAGAGAAAAGCGAGGGATTTTTAGTACACTTGCTCCCCTTAACAAGAAGTAAAGCTGAAAGCTTTCAGCGATGAATCGTTACAGATAATCAACCAAACCGCGAAGGGATTCTTGTGCCTTAGTTAAATTTTTCCCCTGAAGCAGCACCCCATAGCCACCCAATCCAGTTGGTTCAATTAGCTGGTGCAAAGCATCCCGCCGCTGGAATATTTCGTTTAAACCAAATTTACCGCTAGACAACTCATTTAGGCGATCGCCCAAACCTAAAGCCATGAGAAACAGTCCTTGCTGGGTAAAGCCAAACTTAGATAGACTATGCTGTGCGCCATAATCTTCGAGGGCAGTAAAGTTAACGTGGGCAGTAAGATCCTGATGTCCTAGATTAGCGTAGGGATTATTGTGGCGGCGATGTTGATAGTAACACTGTAATGTTCCTTGGTCACGGGCAGGACGGTAATATTTGGAAGCACTATAGCCATAATCAATGGTCAAGACATATCCTCGTTTGAGCTTCTGAGCCACCTTTGCCAGCCAATCTAAAGCAGCGAGATTAACTTCCGTCCGATAGCCTACGGGATAGCTTGCGTCAGTGAGATCCAGCCCCAAATCATCGAAGTATTGAGCTAATTTATCCGTCGAAAGGCGATCGCTAATTTCAATCAGCTGACCATCTTGTAGACCCAGATAAATTTCCTGAAGCTGATCTGGTGATTTCTGGACTAAATGGACTGGAAAAGCATCCACTAGCTCATTAGAAAAAAAACAGCCTGTAACCTGCTCATCAGCCAAGTCAGACCAGTCTTGCCAGGTAAGAGCAAAATCACTAAAAGATTGGAGTAATTCTTGCTGCTGCCTAATTAAAGTTGGGGACTGCTCAATAATGATGTATTTGAGGGCGGAAATTAAAGAGCGATCGCCCTGATTTTGGAGATAGAGTAGAATATCCTGAGCTAGTTCCCCATTCCCTGCTCCCATTTCCACCAGCCAAAACGGATCAGGACAGTCTAAATTACGCCACATTTCAGCAAACTGTATCCCTAATAGCTCACCAAAGTCTTTACCCAGAGAAGCGGAAGTAAAAAAATCCCCCTGAGAACCAATACTTACCCTACTGCTGTAGTAACCATATTCTGGGTGATAGAGAACTAAAGCCATATACTCGGCAAAGGTGATTTGCTGGGTGGGGGAGCTAGCTATTTTTGCTCTGAGAATCTCCTCTAGCTGCTGAGAATTAGAAAATTCTGGCAAACTCTTCATAAATTAATAATGGACAATGAACAATGGACAATTACCTCTTTCTTCAGAAAATCCTCAAGAGGACTATTCTCAAGGTGTCACATCCATACTGCGATATGGCTTTGATTATTGTAAGCTGTGGGGGAATTTAATTACTTTAGACAGGATTATGCCTTAATTTTTACTGAATTCCTGAATTATGAGATATGGTGTAAATCGATTTTAACAATCCGAAGTGAATGAGTGGTTTAAAAAATAGGCTTAAAGCAGCTACCTTAGTCGATATACTCCATGCTAGAGCAGAGTCGCAGCCTCATCAGCTAATTTATAACTATTTAGTTGATGGGGAGACAGAATCAATTACTCTTACCTATGGACAGCTAGAGCAAAGAGCTAGAGCGATCGCTGCCTACCTCCAGTCTGTATGTTCTCCTCAAGATCGAGTTTTACTCTTATTCCCTGCTGGATTGGACTACATTACCGCTTTTTTTGGCTGTCTTTACGCAGGAGTAATTGCGATTCCCGCTTATCCCCCTCGCCCCAATCGCTCGTTAAATCGGATTCAGAATATCTTAAATAATGCTCAGACCGATCTTGCTCTAACCAACAGCGAGACTCTACAGGGTTTAGAACGGCAGCTACAGCGCACTAGAGAGCTACAGGATTTGCGCTGGATTACAACGGATGCCATTGCAACCGATACAGCCGGAGATTGGCAGCCACCGCAAATCGATGCGGAAGATATCGCCTTTTTACAATACACTTCTGGTTCAACTGCTGAACCAAAGGGAGTTAGAATTGCCTACAAAAATTTGCTTCATAACCTAGAGGCGATTCATAATTGCTTCCGCCATACTTCTCAGAGCAAGGGAGTTATCTGGCTACCTCCGTATCACGATATGGGCTTGATTGGTGGCATACTACAGCCCCTCTATGGCGATTTCCCCGTGACTTTGATGTCACCCCTAATGTTTTTACAAAATCCTCTGCGCTGGCTCAAGGCAATTTCGCGGGATAGAGCTACCACTAGCGGGGGACCCAATTTTGCTTACGATCTTTGCGTGCGTAAATTTAAGCCCGAACAACTTCGAGGACTAGATCTTAGTACTTGGAAAGTAGCTTTTAATGGCGCTGAACCGATCAACCATGAGACATTAGCTAAGTTTGCCGAAACCTATGCTCCTTACGGATTTAGCTATGATGCCTTCTATCCTTGCTATGGCATGGCGGAAGCAACTCTAATTATTTCTGGCGGTTCTAAAAATTCGGCTATAGTCACCAAAACCGTTCAGGGTAAGGCTCTAGAGCAAAATGAAATTGCGATCGCTGATGCCCATGAAACCTATCCCCACACCCTAGTAAGCTGCGGTCAGAGCCTCAATGACCAAAAGTTGGCGATCGCCAATCCCCATACTCTAGTAAGCTGTGGACCCAGGGAAGTCGGCGAGATTTGGGTCTCTGGTGCTAGTATTGCTCAAGGATATTGGCGACAGCCTGAAATTACCGCCACCACCTTTGATGCCTATCTGCAAGACACAGGAGAAGGTCCTTACCTGCGTACAGGAGACTTGGGCTTTATTGACCAGGGAGAACTATTTTTTACGGGTCGTCTCAAAGATATGATTGTGATCAAAGGACGTAATCATTATCCCCAGGATATAGAAAAAACCGTAGAAGAAACTAGCTCTTGGATCAGACCAAGCTGCGTTGCCAGTTTTTCCGTCAATATTCAGGGTGAAGAGAAGTTAATTGTTATGGCAGAAGTAGAACGACGCTATTGGAGTAATAATCGCACCAAAACTAGTTCTAACGGCAAAAATGCAGCATCAGAAATTATGGCAGTTAAAGATCTGACGCAAATTATTCGCCGAGAAATAGCTAAAAACCACGATCTTCAGGTGCATACGACCCTGTTACTCAAGCCAGGTACTTTACCCAAAACCTCTAGCGGCAAAATTCAGCGCCATGCATGTCGAGCAGATTTTCTCGAAAATACAGTAGAAAGTCTCTCTGCTTGAACAATCTTGATTAATAATCAATTAATAAATCACATCTGCTCAAAAAACCTTAAATAAAGCTCTTTCTGACCTCAAAGAAGCTAAACCGTTGATTATTCTTATATCGGGCATTTCGTAGGTTGATCTGACTGACATTCCGCACATAAATTTTAGTTTTTAATAATTAATTATCTGAATATCAGCCAGAATGCGTATTATGTAATAATTACAGGCTAATAATATTGTGTTGGCGATCGCCTTGATGACTAAATTTTATTTTTATCAGCGATCGCTATCTCAGACTCAAAATCCAGTAAATTCGTTTAATTATTTTTTTGAATGATTTAACTGCGGAATGTCGGATATGACGTGATGAAGCCGAATTATTACCAAGATTAGAAAAGTTAAACCGCGTCCATATTCAAAACTGGAGTTTCAAGGAAACCCCTTTTACCTTTCCCAC
>JBCCNG010000451.1:0-4263 GCA_039025955.1 Cyanobacteria bacterium P01_C01_bin.72
TTTTTAGCTGAATAAGTCAAAACTATCTATCTGTAAATGTTTCAAGACTTTTTCTTCAGTTCAAGTGCAAGGTTTTTTGATAGAGTGAGGTATTTTTCTGGCACTTAGTACAATAAGATGCTCTATTTTTTCAAAAGCGCTGCGCTGAGAGCTTTTAAACAGATAGATATCCTCTCAAATACCAGTTATTCAGCAAGTCCTATTTATGGGCTAGCAAATCAGCTTTTGGATCGTCGTGGAACCAGATCTTTTGTTGTGCTAGTGATAAAGGAAATCCTGCGGCTTCAAAGGCAATTTTGACCCGACGGCGAAATTCGCGCGCAACTTCCCACTGTTTTAACGGTTGAGTTTTGAACCAGACACGAATTACGACTCCATACTCAGAAAAATCTTCTACTCCGAGTATTTCAGGCGGTTCTATCACCTTGCCTTGCCAAGCCTCATCTTCGCTTACTTCTAGGGCTACTCGACTAACTAAAGCGATCGCCTGATCGATACTTGTCTCATAAGCGACAGGGATTCTTAAATCTGATCTCGACCAACCATTGGAGTGATTTTCGACATTGGTAATCTGACTATTAGCTAGAGTGATCAGGCTACCCTCAGCGTTGCGTAATTGAGTAATGCGTAAGTTTAAATTTTCTACCATCCCTCCCGTATCACCAATTGTTACCACATCCCCCACGGCGTACTGATCTTCAAGGATGATAAAAAAGCCGTTGAGGGTATCTCTAATTAAACTTTGGGAAGCAAAAGAGAAAGCTAGACCTAGAATCCCTGCACCAGCTAGTAGCGGCGTAACGTTAATGCCAATTACCGAGAGCGAGACAATAATGCCAATGCCAATCCAGAGGCAGGTAATAATCCCTCTGAGTAGACGAGCTATAGTATTGATGCGGATACGCAGTCGACGGTTAATTTCGGGGCTAAAAACATAATTGTGATCCAGTTGGTTGCCATTGAGAACTGTATTGAAGCGATTAATCAGAGCATAACTAAGGCGAATCAGAATATAGGTTGCCAAAGATACCAGAATGATCCTTATCGGAATTCTAATTAGGGTGATGATCCATAGTTGAGTCGTATGGGTATAGGGAAATAAACCAAGGATGATAATTATGCCGCCAATGCCGATTGCCCCCTGCATAAACTGGAGTAGACGGTATTTTATCGCCTGTAAATTGATTTTCTTTTGCTCTTTTAATTCCGATGATAAGATTGCGGCAGTTTCGGGCTTTGGCAACTGCTCCTGAAACTGTTTGGCACGAATTAGCCAGCGCATATTTAAGAAATAGCATAATAGCATGGCGATCGCCACAGCCACAGCAATCTTGGCTTGCTGCATTAAATATGGTTTTTGTCTTTGCTCTTTAGCTTTAATTAGTCCTAGCCTAATTTGAGATGCTATCCTCTCACCTTCGTACTCCAGAGAAACCCCGCGCCTTATGGCATCCTGATTATTGAGGGTCAACACAGGTAGCTGTCTTTCTCCCAATGAAACGTAAATCGTTTGCTGATTTGCCTGGGCTTGACTAAAAACGTTGAGGGGCTGATCATCTGTC
Source organism: Cyanobacteria bacterium P01_C01_bin.72 (assembly GCA_039025955.1). GTDB lineage: Bacteria > Cyanobacteriota > Cyanobacteriia > Cyanobacteriales > Xenococcaceae > Waterburya. Next base: position 1,563 of record JBCCNG010000451.1, read on the forward strand.
TGGAAATAAGTTTGACCGATATCTTGGAGTCTCTTTTCCGTAAATTTTATGCGTTGAGACAGGTTAGACCTCAGATCCAAAATCTCAAATATACAGAGTCCATCGAGACGTACACAGCCTGACGCTATATTCTCAGGAGAATTACGATTTAATTTAAAAGTTTCCAGATCGATTTTCGGCAAAAACGGCAGTTGTGCCTGTACAGGAATAGTGAGTACGCTCAAAAAGAAGATGCCTAGAGCTAGTTTGGCGACTGCACCAACCATAAACCAGCTTACAAAACGCTTTAAGGACATATAACCGTACAACATTAGATTAGAACAAGTATAGGATACCTGCTCGTTAGGATGTCCTAAAGGATACTGCTGCGCATCGGGAATTAATGGTAGTACAGCATTATGAATGAGGATAAAAGTTAACGTATCTGTTCCTAAAGATGAGAGATGATAGCCGTACGACATGACTCAATCATCAGCATTTTGGTTAAATATCCCAGTTAATAATCCCGCAGTTTTCAGATTTAATATGCTGTTTGAGAAAAATTTCAATATCCTTTCGATATAGCTTAGAGGGCGAACTAAAAATAAAATCAACTTTGGATTTAGAAAAATTCTTGTTTTCAATAATAATGCGGCAATTTTGCTTCTTTAATGCTCGGCGATAAGCTTCTGCTGCTTCAGAAAAAACTTCCTCTTTAATTTTCTTGATTTCCAGATGATGCAAAGTTCTTCTTTCTAGAAGATAAATTAAGACCCAAGCAACAAAAGTAGATATGGCAGCAATATATAGCATCTTCAAGCCACAGCATAGACCGATCAAAGCCACGAGAATTAAGCGCCCTGTTTGAATAGAAGTGCCTGAATTAGTCCGAAAACGCATCAAGCCTCCCAAGCCAAAGAAAATAAATCCTAGTTCCGAACCATAATCTGCCACGGAAGCTCCCACCAGAGAACCGATCATGGCGTAAAAAATCAGGGTTTTTGGTGCTTCAATATCACTTAGACTTTCTTTTTTACCGTAGGTTTGAGGATGAAAGGCAATAATAATTGCCAGAGCGATTGCCACTATTAAAGATATTAAATAGCTGCCAAGCTGTTCTACTCCCATATAGTTACCGATAACACTATCGAGCATAGAATTAGACTCTGGTGGAGTCAGTACTTGGCTAATAATTGTTTCCTCAGCCCAAACTACTCTAGCTCCTAAAGCCAGAAAAAAAATGCTTAGAAAGTAATAAATTTTACTTGTAGACATAAAAACAAACGTAATAAAATTTTTCTAAAGTATAAGACCAAAGTAAATAAAAAAAGCTCTTAAACTAGTACCGCTACGCGGAAATAATAAGTAACAAAGGCGCATAGTCCACAGTCCTTCGAACAAGCCCTGAAGAATTCGCTTCGCATATTCAACCCATATAGTAATGAGTAATAAGTTAGATATTATCAAAGTTTCAGGGTGAACAAATAGTTACTCTATTTATGTCTACTGACCTTAGTATGATATGTAATCCCTGGTCTGAATTAATCAAAAGTTATGAACTAGCTGATTTAGGACATTTAGAACATAGTTTATTCAACTAAAAACGGCGGTTAGTTTTTCTCTTTCAATTGCATAAAAATACGCTACTTTGGTCTTCTCTGACTACATAAACCGAATATGGGTCGCGGCTTGCACTACCTAGGGCAAACTTACGCCTTTGTACCTCCTACTCAAATTACTGGGCATTAACTCAGCCATCGGCATTACTTCTATATTGTGGCAAAAAGTTGTGACCAATTGATGACAGGTGGTCTATCTCCTTCATTGACAAGAGAAAAATCTTGATTGACTGTGCTGTCATGAAATAAAGCTTCGACGCAAGCATTAGCCACATCGATACGACTTGTTTCTCCATTAAGACTATCCCCTGGGGCAATTTTTATGGCTTTGTTACCGTCGGTTTTCGCCCGTAGCAGGGTATTCAAATCGTAAGAAGTATAAGGACCATCGATTAGCCTGGCGGGACGAATGATCGTGTAGGGTAAGTCTGAAGCGGCGATCGCTTTTTCGCCTCTTAGTTTGGCATCCAGCACACCAAAAGCATTGAGAATGTTGTAGGGTAGCTGATCCTTACGCAATACTCCCGCCGAAGAGATAAAAACAAAGCGTTTGAGGTCTTGAGGAACAGCAGCGATTAGGTTGATAATTCCATCTCCGTCCACTGCTTCAGGACTATTGGCAGGTTGAAACAGATTAGTAAAATCCCAGCGCAGAGAAGGAAAAGCGGTTGTTCCCGTACAGCAGATGATATAGTCAATGTCTCTCGTCGCATCCAGTAAAGTATCTGGCTGGCGGATATCGCCTACGATGATTTCAACTCGATTGTCAAACATTGCTGTGGCCTTAGATCTAGTCCTGGTTAATGCTCGAACCTTCAAATCCTTGGCTAGCAGCTTGGCAACTACTAATTGTCCTACCCCACCAGTCGCCCCAGCGACTAAAATTTTTTCTGTGTCTAAGACCATAACCTAATTTTATCTTTGGAAAAGCAGTTTGCTTGAATGTTTTTGATTTATAATTCATTTTCCGCGATTATCGCCATCAATACTTCTCTCTCTTAGATGATTTTTGATGCCGAAAACGATAATATGCATAATTAATTCAGCGGAAATATGAGTCTATATTATTTCTAGTATTTAGGGCGTGTCATCAATTTAAAAAA
>JBCCNG010000452.1:0-4250 GCA_039025955.1 Cyanobacteria bacterium P01_C01_bin.72
ACGATCGCTTTTTCTTGAAACCCACTAGCTAAATCTTTGAGCTTTGCTGCTAAAGGTGCATACTGCTGGTCTAATTCCTCAAGATAAATCGCTCGTTCTCTAATTTTCTTCATGCTGCCCAACATAGCCAGTTCAAAAAGGATTTCTAGCTCTTCTGGGGGGGGAGCAATTAAAGTTTGATTAGCAGTAGCTTCTGTCGTTGTAAGATGAGCTGAAATGGATTCTTCTATCTCTTCATATATCCAGTCCAACTGTAAATACTCATGTAGGGCATCTAGTAACTTTTTCTCATCAACTGGTTTGGGCAAAAAGGAATCATAACCGAGAGTACGACTTTTTTGGCGATCCATATCCAGCACGCTAGCAGAAATAGCGATAATTACTATATCTTTTACTTTAGGTAGCTTACGAATTTCCTTAACTGCCTCAAACCCAGTTTTAATCGGCATGACTAAATCAGTCAAAATACAGTCGGGTTTAAGCTCTTGGGCAAAATCGATCTCTTGTTGACCATCATCTGCCAAACTCACCCTAAACCCTAATGGTTCAAGCATATTTTGCAGCACCAAGCGATTTTCTTCTTTGTCATCTACTACTAAGATGTGCTTTGTCTCACCTCGATAACCAACAATCTGATTTTGAGTTGCTTCTATTGCCTCTAGATCAATTAGCGTTTCTATTACGGGAAAAGTAACTTCAAACCAGAAAGTCGAACCTTTACCCAGTTCGCTACTAACTTGCAGTTGCCCACCCATTAATTCAACTAACTGTTTACTAATAGCTAAACCCAATCCAGTTCCTTCTTCTTGACGTTTTTTATCTCCTACTTGTTCAAAAGCTTGAAAGATTTTATCTAGCTGTTGGGGATTCATCCCAATCCCCGTATCGATAACTTCAAAGCGGAAAGTTTGAAAGTTATCGACACGGGAACTATCTTCTTCTGACATGGAAATACTACTCGGGCTAGCACTAACATTGAGAGTTACTTGCCCTAGATCGGTAAACTTAACGGCATTGCTTAACAGATTGAGTAAAATCTGGCGTAGACGTTTTTCATCAACAAAAATACCCTTGGGGATTGCAGTTAAAGCTTGACATTTAAACCTAATATTTTTTTCCATTGCTCGCATCTTGACAATGCCCTCAACTCCAGCTAGGAAGGTTTCGAGATGAATATCTGTAGGGCAAAGTTCTAGCTTACGTGCTTCGATTTTTGATAAATCTAGGATGTCATTAATTAGGGTTAATAAATGATTGCCACTATCATGAATGATTTTTAGACCCTTACTTTGATGGGAGGTTAAAGAGCGATCGCGCCTCAGAATTTGAGCATAGCCTAAGATACCATTGAGGGGAGTCCGTAATTCATGGCTCATGCTGGAAAGAAATTCACTTTTAGCTTGGTTGGCAACTTCGGCTTTTTCTTTAGCTTGGGCAAGTTCTTGAGTACGTTCGGCAACACGAAATTCTAATTCTTCTTTAGATTGCTTTAGGGCAACTTCGGCTTCTTTGCGTAGGGTAATGTCTTGAAAAGTACCTAAAATACCGATTACCTTTCCGTCAGCATCATGGAGCGGAATTTTATTAGTTTCTAGCCATGCTTCTTTGCCGTCTGCTTGAAGTTGAGATTCTACAATATTTAATTCTGCGGTATTGGATTCCATTATCCTGCGATCGTATTCCCGAAAGAGGTCCGATTCTTCTGGTTTCCAAGGTAGATCATAATCAGTTTTGCCCTCAATGTTCTCTGATTTTTCCATTCCTGCTGCCTTGGCAAAATTTTGATTACAACCTAGATATACTGAATTACTGTCTTTCCAGAAAATGAACTGGGGAATATTATCCATTACCAGTTCTAAAAGCTGTTTTGACTTTCTCAATTTTTCTTGAGTTTCCATCAATTGCGATTCATTACGCTTACGCTGTATTAAATAAACTGCACCATAGGTCAGAGCAAAAATTGTTAAGCTAGAAAATCCCCACCAATAGCGATATTGGTAGATAGCTTCATTCCAGGTTAATTTGCCCCAATCTTGATAGGGTCGGACCCGCAAATTACGCAGAGTATCGTGGACGGGTTGGTAGTTGGCAGGTATTGTCCAGCCATGGTATTTGCCTGCTATTGCTGCGGGAAGATCAGGAGGCATATCGATTAAGGATATTGCCACTCGCTCAGCCAATTTAGAATCAGTATGGGGCATCATGGCAAAGGGCCATTCTGGATATAGCTGAGTACTTAGGGCAAAAGGGAAGCTTTCGCCATGTTGGGTTTGGGGATTAAGAATGACAAAATCATCCAGCTGGATTTTGCCTTCCTGAGCCATACGCTCCAAAGTATCAGTGCGTACTGTTCCTGCATCCACCAAACCATCTCGTACGGCATAGACTACGGCATCGTGACTACCACCAAACTTTATTTCTTTAAAATTAGAGGCTCTAACTCCAGCTTTTTCTAATGTTTCACAGGCCATCTGCCAACCGCCAAAGGCAAGTGGACTAACAGCCATAAACTTTTTACCTTTCAAGTCTTTTAATTCCTGAAGATCCCTACGGTCTTGATGACGCAAAATTACAGCCCCAAATTGAGTATAGGGTTTACCTAAACGTAAATTTTGCAGCGTAGCGATTCGTCTGACCCCATATACCCATTCCAACTCCACGTACATCCCAGGATTAAGCAAGACAAAATCGACTTGTTCAGTGACGATTGATTCTTCAAGATCTGTAAATTTTAATGGTTCTAATTTAAAGTTATGATTAGGAATATTTTGGCTTAAATAATCAATGGTAGGTTGCCACTGTTGCCTTGCCTTTTCCACTCCCCTAATTGCCATTACTCCGACTTTAACCATCTTGGTTTCTGAGTTGGCTAGGGAGGAATTTAGCTGCTGATTAATTACTGTTGATGGATTAACTGGAAGATTTTCCTTCGCCAAACCAGGGATAATAGCCCAAGCGATAGTACCTAGGGCACTGGCGATAATCAGCAACTGACGAGCTAATTTCTTGGTATGAAAGTAGGCTTTGATCGTATTATGCGATCGCAATTTAGTTTTCATTGCAGTATCATCACAATCATGAGATGAGTATTTAATAATCAAACATCTAGTGTTAGTAATTCTGAATTGGGAATCTCGAAGCGTTTGTTGCTGAATAATAACTGCTCAAATTCTTTGACTGGTAATGGTCGACTAAAAAGATATCCTTGCACTTGATCGCATTGACAATCGACAAGATATGCCAATTCAGATTCGGTTTCTACTCCTTCAGCAACTACTTTTAAATCCAGTTGATGAGCCATTTTAATAATTGATTTTGTGATGACTGCATTTTTAGAATTTTGATCGATTTTACTAACGAAGCATCGATCAATTTTTAAAATATCGACAGGGAATTGTTGTAGATAACCTAGAGATGAATATCCAGTACCAAAGTCATCTAATGAAATTTTTATATCTAGCTTTTTAATAAAATTTAGTCTCTGTATATTTAATTTCTCGTTATCTACGAAAATCTTTTCAGTCTACTCTAATTCCAGAAATTGAGGATTAAGAGTAGAGTCAAAAAGTACTTGTGATAGCTTATGAAACAGCTCTAATTGTTTAAATTGCCGTCCAGACAAATTTACAGCAATGTTGAAATCTTCAAATCCTGATTGGTGCCAAGCTTGTGTCTTTTTACAGGCATTTGCCAAAACCCATTCGCCAATAGATTCAATTAAGCTACTTTGTTCTGCTATGGGAATAAAACGATCAGGCATCATCAAGCCCATTTGGGGATGATTCCAACGAACTAAAGCCTCTGCACCAACAATCTTACCTGTTTGTAGCTCAATTTTTGGTTGATAATATAGCTCTAGTTCTTGACGTTCTAAAGCATAGTGTAACCCTGTTTCAATAGATAAATTTTCGTTTGCCACTGAAGTAATCAATCGTAATGATGTGTTGTAGAATGCACATTTATCACCCCCTCGCTCCTGAGCATACTGCATCGCTTGTTGAGCCTGTTTCAATAATTGCGCTACGTCAGTATCATTGAAGGGATAAAAAGCAATGCCAACACTAGCGGTCAAGAAAAATTCTAAATCATTGATGATAAAAGACTTACGAAATGAGTGCATCCCAATAGTGCAATAAGTAAGAATACTTAGTGAAAAAGAGGAATTTAAGAACTATTCTGAGAAAAAAGAAAAGATAGTCAAAATGAAAACTGATAAAGTTGAACAAATTAAAGCTCATGCTCAGGCGATC
>JBCCNG010000453.1:0-4230 GCA_039025955.1 Cyanobacteria bacterium P01_C01_bin.72
AATATACTTTTCCCGTCGTCATTTGACTTTAAATATGCTTAATGTGGGTCAACTTCGTTTTAGCTTACTAGTTATTAGTCTTTAGTCTTTAGTTTTCAGAAAACTCTTGAATTTGCCTTTCTCTAGCTATATAGATAGCAGAATTTTTTCGGAAAGACAGTAACCTGGAATAAGGAGAGTTAATCTTAAACGTAAATTTAAAACACAAAGCAAGTGAACTTTTATCTCGGCTGCGCCGTTTGGTCACATAAAGACTGGGTGGGCAACCTATATCCGGCCAAAAGCCAACCGCGAGACTTTCTCCGCCTCTATAGTCATCGCTTTACTACCGTGGAAGGTAACACAACTTTTTATGCCCTTCCCTCAGCGGAAACTATTGCTAAGTGGGTGAAGCAAACCCCTCCTGGATTTAAATTCTGTCCTAAGCTGCACCGACAAGTTACCCATCAAGGTTTGCTTACGCCTCATATTCCTGATGCGCTTAATTTCTTCGAGAGAATGTCTGGTTTGGGCGATCGCTTGGGAACAACTTTTATTCAGCTCCCTCCCAACTACAGCTTCACTTACCTATCTGACTTAACTGAGTTTTTAACTGCCTGCAGTCAATATAATCAAGATTTAGCCCTGGAAGTCCGTCATCTCGACTGGTTTAAACCTGAAGCTGGGGAGTCCCTCAATTCACTCTTGAAGGAATTGAATCTTGCCCGTGTCCTCCTCGACACCCGACCAATCTACAATTGTCCCGACGATCCCCAGATTGGTTCACCACGCAAAAAACCGCAAGTTCCCTTGCTACCCACTTTGATTGATAATACTGCCTTTGTGCGCTTCATCAGCCATCCTGAACGCCAATATAATCAGGCTTATCTAACACAGTGGACGACAGAATTACAGCTTTGGCTGGCTCAAGGAAAAACTGTCTACTTTTTTGTTCACTGTCCCCAAGAAGTGCGATCGCCTGACACGGCTAAACTATTTCACTCTCTGTTAGCCTCTCAACTCTCCTTGCTCAGTCCCAGCACTCTTCCCTGGAACAGTATTGAACCAAATCCGACTCAGCTAAGTTTATTTTAAATTTTACGAGGCAGAAAAACGTAAACTTTTGTTACCATAATAGATTATTAAATTTTTCTTAAGTTTATAATTAGCTATAAGAAAAACAGCTAACTTTTAACCACTTTTAGTTTTGAAGTTAACTGTTCTAGTTACTAGCGACTCAACGCAAAATATTGCTTAATAATTCTATTGATCGATACTAGGGAGATAGTTTGGCTGACAATCTCCCTGTTTTTCATTGTCGAGTAGACCCCAAATTTGTCCAACTGGTCTTCAGGAGATACTTTAACAAAAGTTAACAGCAGCTCAAATTACCAACCATTCTGGGTTCAAGTAGATAAAGCTAGATTGAAGGTTGAAAAAATTAAAGATTTTCTCTGGGATCAAACTAGAATAGTAGTCATAACCGCAAATGAGAAGTTAGGAATCAGCTAACGATCTCAATAGTTTACGACTCAATTCAAGTATTGCTTAACGGTTCTATATGGTTGGTATTAGGTGTGTTGTTTGGCTGACAACGCCCCTAATTTTTTTTAGCTGTTTAGCTTGCATACAGATTAGTTGAATATACTATGGCGTGTCTTCCGTATATCTACCAGTTTTTGGCTCTATTTTAACCTGTCAGATTTAAAGCTTTAGTGTTTTTGTCCGTAGTTAAGCGCATCAAGTTTAGCTAATGGGGATCAAACTTCGCAGCAAACTCAGAGATTTCAACCTGTTCATACGCTTCAAATGGTTGGTGAATCCAAGGATTATTAGGCAAATATTCTATATAATAATCTGGTATTTCTGCCGAGATACTTTTGTACCAAATAACTGCGGTGCGAATTTCCTGGATATTGTGGTGTTTAGTTTTCAACCAGTTAATTGACTTTGCCAAGCTAATTCCCGAATCAACCAGATCATCTACGAGTAAAATGCGATCGCCAATGGTTTCAATACTCGAAAGATGTTGCGCAAAGCGGATAGTTCCCCGCTCCTGATTATTTTTCCCTCCATAGGAAGCGGTGAACAAGACAGCCAGGGGTTTATCATATAAGCGACAAAGAATATCCCCTACTCTTAATCCACCCTTAGCCAGACAAACGATGGTATCAAACTGCCAATGAGAACGATAGATCTTGACAGCAAGGCTTTCGATTTTATGATGATATTCTGACCAGGTTACGTACAAATCCGTCATAACAATAGGAACTTAAACAAATTGGATACTAGCGAGAAGCTAATAGATCGGGAAAAGCTTAACTTTACCACCAAGTTGGCATATGGTTCGGGTGATATGGGACCAGCAATTACGGCAAATATTCTGGTTTTTTTCCTGCTGTACTTTTTTACTAACGTAGCAGGACTACCAGCAGCGTTGGCGGGGAGTATTTTGGCGATTGGCAAGATTGGTGACGCGATTAACGATCCGATTGCGGGCATTTTGAGCGATCGCACTCGTACTCGTTGGGGTAGAAGAATACCCTGGATGCTGTTTGGAGCAATTCCCTTTGGTCTGTTTTTTTTCTTACAGTGGATTGTGCCGAGCTTTAGCCCCGATCCCAATGTCAATCAATGGTGTCTGTTTGCTTATTATATTGTTATTGCTACTTTCTTTAATCTAGCTTACACAGCAGTTAATTTACCCTACACGGCATTAACCCCAGAACTTACCCAAGACTACAACGAGCGCACTAGTTTAAATAGTTTCCGCTTTGCTTTTTCTATTGGCGGTAGTATTTTATCTTTGGTTTTGTCAGACTTTATTACCAGGGCATACCCAGAAGATTTGCAGCAGAGGTTTATCGTTTTTGCTTTAATCTCAACTTGTTTATCAATGATAGCCTTGTTCTGGTGTACCTTACGGATTCAGGAAAAAGGTGCAGCACCACTTTTACGGCAGCAAGGCAAAAAGGTACTCGGCTTTATCTTAACTGTAATGGGAGCTTTCGGTCTGGTATTAGCAGCGACAACCATTTTCAATTATTCTAGTCCACTTTTCAATTCACCTGAAATCGAGCGTCAATTTAATCGCAACACACTTCAGGGCATTGTCTATGCTTTATTCGGCATTCAGTTTGTCGCTTTCGGCTTGACTCTAATTTTTGCCAAGGTCGAAGCCCATCTGAACAGCAGCGAAGCCACCATCGCCAGAAATGTCGCTAACAGCATTCCTACTACCCCAATCAAAGAGCAGCTCAGAATCGCCTTTGCCAACAGAGCTTTTCTTTATGTCATGGGTATTTATATGTGTTCCTGGTTAGGGGTACAGATGACCGCCTCGATTTTGATTTACTATGTAGTGGGCTGGATGGGAATGAGCGAGAATGCTTTTCCGACTGTGGCGATCGCCGTTCAAGGAACAGCCTTAATCATGCTTTTCGTCTGGAAGTTTGTGAGCGATAAATTAGGTAAAAAAGCAGTTTACTACATGGGTACAGTCATTTGGATTATTGCCCAAGCAGCTTTATTTTTAATTCAACCAGGACAAACTGGATTGCTCTATATTGGCGCTATCATGGCAGGGATTGGGGTTTCTGTCGCCTACTTAATTCCCTGGTCGATGATTCCCGATGTGGTCGATCTTGACGAATTAAATACGGGTAAAAGACGGGAAGGAATTTTTTATAGCTTTATGGTATTTATGCAAAAACTAGGTCTAGCCTTAGCCTTGTTTCTGATTGGAGTGGCATTAGAATGGTCTGGTTTTATCGAACGTATTCCAGGAGAAGCAATTCCAGTACAGCCTGACAGTGCCTTATTTGCGATTCGAGTGGCGATCGCTCCTTTGCCAACATTATTTTTGATTGTGGGCTTAATCCTCACCTATTTTTATCCCATTACCAAAGAAGTTCACGCTGATATTCTTCGGCAACTCAAAGAAAGGAAAAATCGCGAAATGTTGGGTAATTAAGATGAAATTATCTACTTTAATTTTGCTTAGTAGCTATTTATTATTGGGATTTACAGCCTGTAGGGTAAATGCTCAAGAGACAAAAGATTCTCCCGAAGCTAGCCAACTAGATATTCCTCCCGCAGTAATTGAGTCAAGTCCTACATTACAAAGATGGCTCGAAGCAGAGCCAGATCTACTGGAGGATATCAAACGCGACCCCGCATTTCTGACTCGTTTTCGGGTTGGTTTTACCACATTTCCTTCCAGCAACAATGCTAGTGGTCTAAGCCTGGGAA
>JBCCNG010000454.1:0-4222 GCA_039025955.1 Cyanobacteria bacterium P01_C01_bin.72
CCGAACAGAAAGTAGAGGTAGTCGATGGGTTAGAGCCAGGAGAGCGCATTGTCTTGAAAGGTGCAGCCTATTTAAAAGATGGAGATCGGATAGCGATCGCTAACTAATAAACATTGAGCATTAAACATTGACGAGCGACCCCGCGCCGCGCAGAGGCAAAGCCTCTCAGTCGTCGAAGACGACGATCTGCCGCATTCGCGGCTGCGGCGCAAGGGACCGCGCGAGTTTGAACATTAAACATTGATAAATCAGTAACATCTCAAGGCTTTTTGCTCAAATTGCTTGTGTGCTTAATCAATGCCGCTTCAACTTGAGGTGGTAGCTGGCGCATAATTTTCCCTTTCTCTCGATCAATTCCCACTAGTACTATTGTTCCTGTAAGAAAAATTTCTTGGCGATCGCAGGATTGGATTTCGTAGTCCCAGTTAATCCGCACTCCCTTACTTTCTACGAGACGGGCTTTGACGAGGGCAGATACTCCCAAGCGAATCGGCAAATGATAGCGCAATGAAAGCTCAACAACAGGTAAGTCGCAGCCCATAGATACCAGATCGGCAAACTCTATGCCAATGGAGCGCAAATATTCTACCCTTGCTTCCTCCATCCAGGTTAAATATGTTCCATGCCAGACAATCCCCGCGTAGTCGGTGTGATGGGGTTGAGCTTTAACAGGATATTCAAACCAGCTTTGAGTTTTTGCCTGTAAACCTTCGTCGTTTTCAATCGCAGAGGTGGGCAATTTTGGTAGTTGAGGAACTTGTTTTGCTTGATCTGCCAATTGTTAATCCTCCTGTATTGTCTTTGAGAGCAATTGATTGACTTACTTTTTAAATTTTAGATTAAACCACATCTAGTTATAAACCCATCGTTTAGAACCAGGACTTTGTAAGAGAACTCTGACATACTCCGAATTTAACAGGCGATCGCAATCTGACTCTGTTTTATCTCCTTATGGTCTAAGTTATCGTTTTTGGGAACGCGCACCGTTGGGAAATTATAAATAGTATTCTTTTACTTAAGTTTCTTATTGGGAATAACCATAAAAGTTAATATTTAGGCAAATTTTAGTAAAGATAGCTTGCTGTTTTTTTACAGAAAGAAAAATAGTCAACGGTAGTTAATTCTTGGGGATCGCTAACAGCAGCTTAATTTATTTTTTCTTAAGCAATCTCCTATTTAAAAAACGGGAGTTTATGGATTTAATAATGGTTATGACCCTAAAAAAATAGACAAGCAGCATTTCGAGTAATATTTCTCAGCGCTATTTAGGGCGAAGCAGTATTTTTTCATCGCACACTACAACTTGAAGGAGTAATAATGGCAACTGTAAGAGTAGCGATTAATGGTTTTGGGCGCATTGGCCGGTTGGTATTTCGTGCTGGACTAGACAATCCTCAGATTGAATTTGTCTGTATCAACGATTTAATTCCCACAGAAGCGATCGCCTATTTATTAAAATACGACTCGACTCACGGTCGTTTTAATGGCACTGTAGAAACCCGAGATAACGGCATTGTCGTTAACGAGAAATTTATTCCTTGTGTCTCGATTAAAAATCCAGAAGAGCTACCCTGGAGAGATTATCAGGTAGATTACGTCGTGGAAGCCACAGGTATATTTACCACCTATGAAGGAGCGTCAAAACATCTGAGTGCAGGGGCAAAAAGAGTGGTGATCTCTGCTCCCACCAAAGATCCTGAGCGGGTTAAAACTTTACTGGTCGGAGTCAACCACGATAACTTTGATCCCAGAGTTGATGCGATCGTTTCCAATGCTAGCTGCACTACCAACTGTCTTGCTCCCATTGCCAAGGTAATCGACGATAACTTTGGTCTAGAAGAAGGCTTGATGACCACAATCCACGCTACAACAGCAACTCAGCCCACAGTAGATGGCTTCAACAAAAAAGATTTACGCTCAGGTCGAGGTGCAGGTCAGAACATCATTCCCGCTTCCACAGGAGCAGCAAAAGCAGTGGCTTTGGTCTTACCCCAGTTGGCAGGAAAGCTAACAGGAATGGCAATGCGCGTCCCCACACCAGACGTTTCCGTGGTGGATCTAACTTTTCGTACCGCAAGAGCCACCAGCTACGATGAGATCTGTAGAGCTATGGCAACCGCAGCGGCGGGAGAAATGCAGGGAGTCCTGGGTTACACCAATGATCCAGTTGTTTCTTGTGATTTTACTGGCGATTCTCACTCCAGTATCTTTGATGCGGGAGCAGGTATAGAGCTAAATAGCAATTTCTTCAAAGTTGTTGCCTGGTATGACAACGAATGGGGTTATTCCAATCGGGCGATCGATCTGATTTTGGCAATGTCAGCTAAAGAAACAGCAATGCTAGCTACCGCCTAAGCCAGATTAAACAGACATCGAGAAAGATTGACTAAGGATAAGGGAGATTGTTCAACTAATTGGAAATTTGAACCTAAACAATTAACAATACATTTCTTCCTTGTCCAATCTAAATTGTCGTGCTAATGTCTGCGATGAAGTTAGAGCCAAACATTAACAACTAGATAACGCTCAAGGTTATCTTTCTATTCGGCTCTTTGATTTTTCCAGGCGACGAAAGACAACATTGAAATAGCTAGAGAAAGTGTTAAAAGTATTGAACAACTCTCTCGGTTGAGAGCTTAGAACTAATCTAGTCCACAATTAAATCTAGTCCACATTAAGCGTATCTTGTATAAAGATATCTCAAATTTTACAGAGGAGAATTAATGCTTAACCAATCAGAAGCCGCAATTGAAGCGATCGTCGCCAGAGAGATTTTAGACTCTCGTGGTCGTCCTACAATCGAAGCCGAAGTGCGTTTGGAGACAGGAGCAGTCGGTCTGGCACAAGTACCCAGCGGTGCCTCTACTGGCAGTTTTGAGGCTCATGAGCTACGGGATGATGATCAAAATCGCTATGGCGGCAAAGGGGTTCTGACCGCGGTGCGTAACGTTAAGGAAAAAATTACTCCCGATCTGATTGATGTTGATGCTTTAGAACAGGCAACAGTGGATCAGATCATGATTGAGCGCGATGGTTCTGCCAATAAAAAGAATTTGGGCGCAAATGCAATTTTGGCTGTCTCTCTAGCCACCGCTAAGGCTGCCGCTGCTGAGGTAGAGCTACCTCTTTATCGTTATTTGGGTGGACCACTATCCAACGTCTTACCAGTACCGATGATGAACGTGATCAACGGTGGTTCTCATGCCGACAATAACGTTGATTTTCAAGAGTTTATGATTATGCCCGTGGGAGCGGACTCTTTTCGGGAGGCGCTGCGCTGGGGAGCAGAAGTATTTGCCACTCTCAGCAAAGTATTGGGAGAAAAGGGTTTATTGTCTGGTGTGGGAGACGAAGGGGGCTACGCGCCCAATCTAGGCTCAAATCAGGAAGCTTTAGATTTATTAATCATGGCAATTGAAAAATCAGGCTACAAGCCCGGAGAGGATATTGCTCTGGCAATGGACGTAGCGGCTAGTGAGTTTTATGCAGACGGTCAATATACTTATGACGGTGCGGCTCATTCTCCCGAAGAGTTTATTAGCTATATGGCGGAGTTAGTGGAAAAGTATCCAATTATTTCCATCGAGGATGCTCTGCATGAAGATGATTGGGATAGCTGGAAAACTTTGACCGATAAACTAGGTTCTAAGGTTCAGCTTGTGGGAGACGATTTGTTTGTCACCAATAAAACCAGACTGCAAAAAGGAATTGACCTTGCGGTAGGTAACGCCATTTTAATCAAGCTTAATCAGATTGGTACTTTGACTGAAACTTTAGAAACCATTGACCTAGCTACTCGTAGCGGCTATCGTTCCGTAATTAGTCACCGTTCAGGAGAAACCGAAGATACTACCATTGCCGATCTTGCCGTAGCGACTCGGGCAGGACAAATCAAAACTGGCTCTTTATGTCGTAGTGAAAGAGTAGCCAAATACAATCGCCTATTGCGGATTGAAGAAGAATTAGGCGATCGCGCCGTCTATGCGGGAAAAATCGGTTTAGGGCCGAAAGGTTAAAGCTCAACAAGATTAAAGCTTAAGTTAAACCTAAACTTTCTAAACCAAAGATTAAGGCTTGGAGCGATCCAAGCCTCTGTCATGGAATCTAGTAGTAATCTATAAACAGTCAAATTAAAATTGACGTGGCAATATAGAAGCGAGCTATACAAATACATTCATCGAGACAGCGATCGCCTCCTTGCAGTTTTAAATTCTAATCAATC
>JBCCNG010000455.1:0-4212 GCA_039025955.1 Cyanobacteria bacterium P01_C01_bin.72
ATTTTTTGATTCTCCAGTAAGTTTGTTCATCCAATACCGCAACATATTCGTTGCCAATTCCTGGCACTTGAACGATTCCATCTTTCTTTTGTTCAAACATCTTGTCTGGTTCTTCTCCTCGTATTTCTTGAACTACCTGCTTAATTATTCTAGCGGATGGTATTCCCGAAGCTCGTTTTACTGCTTGCGACCATACATCAGACTGTTGTTCAACTGGTAGTTTGGCAATTTCTCGACATTGACGTTCAGAGGTCGGCAAAATGTCAACCAATGGTTGACATTTCAAATTGTCAACCACAATTGATGCTTTAATCAGATAGTAGGCGGCAGTCCTAGTAAAATCAAATCTGTCTCGAACATATTTTTCAAACGTACTATGGGTTTCACGATATAACCTCTTATCTCTCAATGTTTTGAGCGCCGACCCCGCGACATAAAAAGCTTGTTGTACAGTTTTCTCAAGCTCATCCCTTTCTCGTATCTCTGCCTCAGTCAGAGGCAATTGCTCTAGTTTTCTTACTATGCGCCATTCATCGTGTTTATTACACATGACGCGATCGCCAAGCTTAAACAAACTATCTCTTAGCTCTTGTGCCGAAGCATCTAGCTCCATTGACAACTCAACGGTTGAGATAAAACCGTCATGCCGCTCTAACTCAGCACATATTATTTCATTTGAAAGCATCTTATTTAATTATTGGGACTATGGTTTATCTATTTCTGAAAAATCATCTATCCTGCGCTCGCTTGTGTATTTTCTTCAGGTAATCGAGTGAGTAACCTCGTTCTACTGCTGCCGACCATTTTTCCCAAGTTCCAGACAGACAGACCCACTGTTCTCCCCCTCTAACTTCAGCACCCGAACAGTAGCCCAGTTCACGCGCCAAATCATACCAATGCCTGAATACTGAGGCAGTATCAATATCTGAACCATCACTTTTACCTGACTTCTCTGCCCAGTTCTCTTCTAACGCCCTGGTAAAGTATCCTGCTGGGTTAGGAACATGTCGAGATCGCTTTCTTGCTTTAACTAATGCGATCGCATTTTCCACTTCTTCTGGGGGATAACTTTTTATCAAACTTATCAAGGTCTGGTTAACCTGAATTCCCACGTTATCTAGGTCTTTTAGCTGCAACTTCCATTTTAAATTGATTTTTTCATCAACTACCGAGGACGTTTTTTTTCTTTCACGCGGGGTTTTGTAGTTGAGAGATTTCTTTTGTTTATTGTCAGGGTAAGCGGTTTCATTAGCGGTTTTTTCTTCTTTAGGCGTATCTAAGAAAGCAGCAGCAAAAGAAGACGATTTGGTTTGAACAGCGTTGTTTAACTGTCTGTTTGTTTGTTTCCTCTGATTAGTATTCTTTGATTCATATAATGAGATGTCACAATCGCTCATTTCAGGATGTTGATTGCTATCAGCTTGAGATGAGTTTATCCGCAACTCGGAAATTTCAATAGTTGTAGCTGTTTTTTGTCTAACAAATTCAATTAGGCGATCGCAATCAAGAGTATAGTAGTTGGTCTGATTCCATTGTTTGGCTTTATAGCGAATTACCTTGACAATGCCAAGTGAGCGTAGTTGAGACATTGCCTTACGAAACTGCCAAGGACTCAGCCAAGGAAATTGCTGGTTAACCCATTCAACAAATGTGTTGTAGACGTACTTGACTCCATCTACTACTACTCCTACTCTTTCTTTCTGCATCCAGTAGTTCAACTGTTGAACTATTATTGCTGCGTTGACGTTTTCCAATGCAGCGGCAATCTTTGCACTGAACATCCGTGCATCCGTAGGCGAGGTAGCTAGAATGCTCACGATACCACCTCGCTCATTATGAGTTGCTGTAACGAGATTTGCGTGCAGTTTGTGGCTGCACCGTTTAAAATAAACATAATTCTTCCCTCCTTTGGGAATTTTTGAATAGAAGCGATCGCGATTCTTTGGACGGAATGAGGCGGTCGCTTTTGCGTTTTTATAATCAATCAAACAGATATCTTAGATACGTTTACCTACATCCGGGATGAACTCAAACAAGTCTGAAGGCATTACTATTCCTTCTACTCCCTTTTTCTGGTAAATTCTTAGCAAACAATTGCAAAGATTATCTAATGTGTTGCCATCAATTCGAGGCATAGTATCTGTTGTTTTCATGCGAGAAACAGAAGTTTCATGAACATTAAGAGCTTCTGCCAATTCTCGATTGGTTATTTTGGCTCTTGCCATCACTTCTCTAAGCCTCCATCGAAGCATTGGTTTCCTCAAAGTCAACACTCTCTAATTTCCTCTATTTGAAGACTTTACGCTACTAATTTAGCACAAAAGTTTATTTATTTAGTACTTGACGCTATATAGCACCTCGCGCTATAATTATACTGTCAGGCACAAAAGATAGCGTTGAATATTTGTGAGTAAGATTCTCGTTTATGCAGTATTTGTTCTGACTTAAATAATGTACTGGGGAGCAGCAAAGCTTTGGACGGCAGCTACTCTCCAGACCTCAACAAACAATCATTAAGGTAATAGATATCATGACACAGACTACCCTGTCTAAGCCAGTCGTAGAAGAAAAAACCTGCGCTGAATGCCCTTATTTCCAAAGTTATAACGAACCAGAGCATCTAACGGATGGAAGTGGCGATCGCTTTCCTAACCCCAGATTCGGTTGTGGATGGTGTGGTTTGTTTGACCAGTTGGCTAAACAACACCATGAAATGACTCAGACTTGTGTTTTCAATGGTGCAGATATAAAAGAAGATGAGTCAGTAACAAGCTACGAACTGGAGGATAATCTCGATGCGTTCCCCGAAGTTAAATTTGAGCCATCAGAGTTACAAGCGTTCCCATTAGAGGAAATAATTGATGAAGCAGATTTACCACACTCAGAGTATCAGGTAGGAAGTGTTGTAAAGGTAATTGACGCTGATGAACCTCATACCGAATGGGCAGTGTTTGAGGTGGCAGAAGTCAGAGAGAATACGAAGCTTTACGATGATACGGAGTCTTATCTTAACGGCGCACCTTTTCACTACTTGTTGGCAAGCCTAACAGATGGCAGATTCTTTTGGGTAGGCGAAAATGAGATTTGCCATTTCCATCAGTCCCACCTGATTTGTACTGATGAAGACCTGTTTTTCTAATTAATACATACTCGGAGGCGATTGATTATATCGGTTAGAAATATAATCGCCTCAATTTACGCTTCAATTTCTTTTCAAAAATCAACGATTAATAGCTAATAATGAATAGCAATAACAACAATTTTGGCTTTGACAGTGAAGAATATTTAGGACAGTTGAATACTGTTCCATATTGCCAATTTCTCAATGCCAGCAGTAGTAAATACGGTATAGCCATTACTTCACAAAATGCTGAGTTAGCTGAATTAGAATTAATTGATTCTTGGTCGCTAATTGAACACCAGTTTGGCGATGGCACAAATGAGACGTTGTTCGTTACCCAAGAACCAAAGATTTTAGTCTTGAATCGTTCTCAACCAATGATGAGCAATGAAGTAGAGACTATTCCCTACAACAAAGCTAAATATACTCAAGGTCAAGGAAGTTATAAAGCCTTCAGCTACCTCGTAGTCTGGTTTTTGAATGAAACTAATCAGCCGATTTCCAATCTACCATTCAGACTTCGATGCTCTGGTTTTGCGGGTTTGACGTTTCTTCAAAATTACGACTATTACAATTGCCCCAATTCCTTCTGTAAACAGTTTCTCGGTGTTTATAAATCCCTGACAGGCGATCGCGCTATCAGCAAGAGTAACGTTTTTTACGCTCATGCTATCTACCAGCCCCAGTTTATTAGACAGAGAGTTACTTCTGGTACTAATGGTCAATCAAGTTTTGCTGTGACTACTGAAAGTTTTACTGTGCCAAGTAATGAAAACTTTGGGCAGATGATTATCAGAAATGGTTCGCCAACTAGCGATCGCATCAAAGAACTAATCGTCTCAACTAAGTCTTGGCTGAAAGATGAACAACATCAGTTTCCAGTATCAACTGAAGAAGAGCAATCCCCAACAATTTAAACGATAAACATGGGAAATACACCAGAAAGAAATCCCTTGCCATTAGAGCATCAATTAGCCATCGAACGGCTTAAGCGTTTTCTAGGGGAACATCCTGAAGAAGCAGCGAAGCTAGCTGTCGCCTATTTCGAGGATTTCACGACATTGGCTCTTGAATACAAGCAGCTAGAAAAA
>JBCCNG010000456.1:0-4208 GCA_039025955.1 Cyanobacteria bacterium P01_C01_bin.72
ATTATCATTATTGCTCTTAACAGTGAAGAGATTAACAGCTATAGAGTTGCTAGTGAAGCTGTCTATTCATTATTTTCTTCAGCTTTCAGCCAAATGCAGCTATTATCAAGCCAGAAAATATCTAGGCAAAAATACTTATTAAACCAAGATTAACCTTGCATAAAATACTCGATTGCTAAATAGATAAAGAAAATATTAATAATTCTTAATCTTCCGATTCTGCTCAAGGTAGTGATTAGTTTATTTTATGCAATATAAAAATTAAACCAATCAGAATGCAGTTAAAAATGCTGATCAATTATTAGTATTCATGATATTCTATTAATATAAGAAATTACTGAAAAAAGATAGCTTACTCTGCTATTTAAGGAAACGGTTTTTTTGGGACTGCGAAACATCTTTCTACTGATTTTTTTTAACGGTATATGGAGTCACTGACTAACTTGTCTCTCAGTCTAGTGAGTTCTAGGTTTGAGGCAAGTGAAGAGGTTGGATTGGGGCAAGATATTTGGTCTTATATGCAAAAAGCCGATTCGTGGCGTGACCATTTTGAGCTGCCGTAATAAGTGACTCTAGAGAGAAAGTAAAAATTAAGCGTTTTATTTATGGAGGAATGACCAACGATGGCAACTAAAACAGGTGCTGGGTTTAATGCTGGTGTACAGGACTATCGCCTAACTTATTACACCCCAGACTATACACCCAAGGATACAGACCTTTTGGCTTGTTTCCGTATGACACCACAACCCGGTGTTCCTGCTGAAGAATGTGCGGCTGCTGTAGCTGCCGAATCTTCTACTGGTACATGGACAACTGTCTGGACAGATGGTTTAACAGATCTTGACCGCTACAAAGGTCGTTGTTACGAAGTAGAACCCGTTCCTGGTGAAGACAACCAATACTTCTGTTTTGTTGCCTATCCTATGGACTTGTTTGAAGAGGGTTCTGTCACCAACATTTTAACTTCTTTGGTTGGTAACGTATTTGGTTTTAAAGCTCTACGGGCATTACGTTTAGAAGATATCCGTTTTCCTGTAGCTTTGTTAAAAACTTTCCAAGGACCGCCTCACGGTATCACTGTAGAGAGAGACTTATTAAACAAGTATGGTCGTCCTTTATTAGGCTGTACGATTAAGCCTAAACTAGGTCTATCGGCGAAAAACTACGGTCGTGCAGTATATGAATGTCTACGTGGTGGTCTTGACTTCACCAAAGATGACGAAAATATCAACTCACAGCCCTTCATGCGCTGGCGCGATCGCTTTTTGTTCGTTCAAGAAGCAATTGAAAAATCTCAGGCAGAAACTAACGAGGTTAAAGGTCACTACTTAAACGTGACTGCCGCTACCTGTGAAGAAATGATGAAACGTGCTGAATTCGCTAAAGAAATCGGTACTCCTATCGTCATGCATGACTTCATCACTGGTGGTTTTACTGCCAACACTACTCTAGCTAGATGGTGTCGTGATAATGGTGTCTTGCTACACATTCACCGAGCAATGCACGCCGTAATTGACCGTCAAAGAAATCACGGTATTCACTTCCGCGTACTCGCAAAATGCTTACGTCTGTCTGGTGGTGATCACCTCCACTCAGGTACAGTTGTGGGTAAGCTTGAGGGTGAAAGAGATATTACTCTTGGTTTTGTAGACCAAATGCGTGAAGACTACGTAGAAGAAGATCGCTCACGCGGTAACTTCTTCACCCAAGACTGGGCTTCTTTGCCTGGTGTAATGCCCGTTGCTTCTGGTGGTATTCACGTTTGGCACATGCCAGCATTGGTGGAAATCTTCGGCGATGATTCTTGTCTCCAGTTTGGTGGTGGTACTTTAGGGCACCCTTGGGGTAATGCTCCTGGTGCAACTGCTAACCGTGTAGCTCTAGAAGCTTGTATTCAAGCCCGTAACGAAGGACGTAGCCTCGCTCGTGAAGGTAATGATGTACTTCGTGCTGCTGGTAAATGGTCTCCTGAGCTAGCTGCAGCTCTAGAACTTTGGAAAGAAATTAAGTTTGAGTTCGACGCAGTAGATACTCTCTAAATTTAGAGAATAGTTATTTGTGAACAGCAAGTAGTTAAATCTGGGATTAACAATGGAGAATTAAACAATTCAAATTTAAAAATCCCAGAATAGCTATCTGAACCAAATGCAACCAAAAGATATTGCACGAAACACGGCAGAAGTTGTCCAAAACTATTTGACTTTTAAAGCGGTACAGTTAGTTATTGCTCAACTAGAGGAAACTAACCCTCAAGAATCTATCTGGCTGAGACAATACTCATCTGGTGGCAAGCTAAGGGATGCAGAATCGTATCTTCAAGAGATTATGTCTGAGCCGAGAGGCAAGGAGTTAGCTCTAAGGATTATGACTGCTCGTGCAGACATAGCGCAAAAAACTCTTGAGTTTTTGCCCGAAATAGTTGCTGCTGGAATAGAAAAAAGTAATTTGGTTCATCGTCGCAACCTTTTGGAGCGTCTTACCCGAACATCTTCTGAGGCAGCTAGTCCTGGTGCTTCTGAAGGCAATAAGGAAACTGAAAATTCTGATTAGAACATATATACTGAAAAAAGAAACATGAAAACATTACCTAAAGAGCGTCGCTACGAAACCCTTTCTTATTTGCCACCTTTAACAGATCAGCAAATCGCCAAGCAAATCGACTTTATGATCGATCAAGGCTATATCCCTGGGGTTGAATTTGAGAAAGATCCTACTCCTCAACTACACCACTGGACTTTATGGAAGCTACCTCTATTTGATGCTCGTAGTTCCCAAGATGTTTTAAACGAAGTGCGTGAGTGTCGTTCTGAATATTCTGATTGCTATATTCGAGTGGTTGGTTTTGACAACATCAAGCAGTGTCAAACTGTGAGCTTCATTGTTTATAAGCCCAACAGCCAAACTAGCCGCTACTAAGAACCTTCATATAGGTCGTTTTTGAGATTGAGAACATTTTCGATTTAATTCGAGCCAAATATTTTGTTACATAGTTGATTTTTTGCTGCTCCCTCTGCTTAGTTTTATAGTAGAGGGATTTTATTATGCAAAAGAATATTAATCTTGAACAGGGCTTCGCTCTTAAAGGTAGAAATCAGAAGAATGTATCAAAATTAATTGTTTTAACTATTCTGCTGACTCAAACAATCTTTTCTCGATTAAAGCTATGGGGGAGGCTAAGCTTGGCTTTTTATGGGGAGTGTTTAAGGTGTTAAAAACTCGATCCCAAAAACCTTGAATACCATAATTCTTATGATAATCAGTATGATGAAGATCATGAAAATCGGAGGAGATGAAAAATATTGATAAAGAACTATGACCTTCTAAATTGTAGGCATTGCCAATTATCGTCCATGCTAGTAGCTGAGTAATATCATACCCCAAGATAAAAATTGGCAGAAGATCCGTTATGGTAACAATGATATATTCAGTCAGGCTTTTATGCCCAGCTACGAAACTAGATGTATCGCGATATTCGTGATGCTTGAGATGAATTTTTTGCCACCTTTTTTGGTGCAGCAATCTATGGGCAAGATAGAAACATAAATCAGCCAGAATGATTCTGAATAAAAACCAGCCGATGTTTAATAATATTGCATTGCCTCGATAGACTTCAGGGGCTATATACAAAATAATTAGTGCTGCTAAAAAACTCTTTACTTGACCAATAATTGCCGCTTTGATAGCGCTGCGGGGAAATGGTTGAGTCTTAACCTGTCTAACTCTAGCGTTTAGCTGAGTTGCAAGTTTTTGGTTGCTTTTTATTTTAGTTTCAATTAGCCAACCGATAGCATAAAAAGAAATTGAGCCGAGTAGCCAATATATTATTACCTGCGGCAAAAAGTCCAAACTCTGGTCTCGCAATAACCAATAAAAAAGCTGCTGCAAAAAAGCACAACTCAAAGTAACTTTTAAATAAAATTCACTTTCAAACAAGAAATCGATTAATTTACGCATATTTTATCAACTAGTAATGTACCAAGAAATGTTATTTCTGGGGCTAATTTTGTTTTGCTCGCATACTTTCTACTTGAGAATAATCAAAATCTTGGGAGAAAATAGGCTTTGCCGTATCGTAATATCTTATTTCTGTCCAATCAACTTCTTCTAAAATAGCGCCGCGAAAATCAGCAGAGTGTAAAGTCGTGCCTCTCATTTTTATATTCTTCAGCTTGGCTTTTCCAGATATGGCAATTTTATCAGATGGCAAA
>JBCCNG010000457.1:0-4198 GCA_039025955.1 Cyanobacteria bacterium P01_C01_bin.72
CTGACTTCCCAGCTATAGCCATCAACGACTGCGGCGGTTTGCATTTCTTCCGTAGCCAGACGTTTGATTACTGTCTCTATATCTGTTGCCACGCCACCATGACTATTTTGAATTGCCTGTAGAACAGCATCAGCATAGGCTCTCGGTAATTGTCCCCCTAAATGCACCATCCATAGGGGAGACTGTATTTCAGGAAGTGTCTGCCCATCTTCAGATAGTTCGTAGCTGCCTTGATCGGTTAACAACAAGACCGCATCATAGTTTCTACTCTGGCGCAGGGTAGTAAACTGCTGGAGCATTTGCTCAGTTTGGAGTGAGCCATAAAAGGTTAGCTGGTTGAGATCTAAATCTTCCCAGTTTTCTAAGCGTTTTGCTCCCTTCTGATTATTGTCAGTCAGATACAGATCAACATGGTTAGCAGATTGCTCACCGATGTTTTTACGCCACCAGTCAAGGGATTTGCTGATTGCTTCCTGCTGCTCTCTCATACTGTAGGAAGTATCGAGAATGAAAGCATAGTTTTTATTTTTGGGGAAAGAATAGTCTGCGCCAGTCAAAGGTCGGGCAGTAACGGTATATCCATCTTGGAGATTAACCTGATGAGATGCTAAATCCAGATCTTGCTCTGGTTGAGTAAAATCTTCCAGCCAGACATCAGGGAAAAACCTCTTAACTTTACCCGCACGAATTCTTTTCGTCTGCCAATTCCAATAAATATTGCGTTTCTCTGCCAACTGGGGTAGTGCCCAACCACTGTCTTGCTGCATTACCTGATAAGTTAACCAGAGATGCATTTTAGGGGTTGCTTCTCGGCTGCCATTGAGGGAAAAAGTTCGTTTGGGAGGGACAGGAAATGCTCGGAGGCGATATTGTCCAGGGCCAACTTGCTCTAGTAAAGCAGGATCTACGGGGCGGGTACGTCTAACCTGGTTGTTGTATACTTCTTGAGCCGCACCTCTGGGAGCAACCTGATAGGCAAAACGCTGTTCGCGATCTTCAGATTCCCCTAGCCATAACCCTGTAATGGCGGCGCTTTCGGGCAGAGAGAAATAGTAAAGTATTTCTTCTACATCATTGGTTTGATTTTCATAAACTTCGTGGATCTCCACATTTGCCCAGTTTCCCTGGGGGTCTATATTTACTTCCTGTTTCGCTAGCCAGACCTTTTTCTGGTCGATATTTAGTAAGCCTGCTTTTGCCTGATCAACGATCGCCGTAGACTGGATAGCATGACGTACTGATTTGCGTTCTGCTTTTTGGATCGGAGCATCAAAGAATTCAGCGTACAGTTGGGCTGCGCGCTCTACATCACCGCGATCGCCCTGATAAAGAAAGGGGGCTAAAAGCTGATTGTATCTGTCTTGGAGGAAGTGGGATACTGATTGAGGTAATTTAAAATTGTCATAGAGATGATAGATATGATCGTTACCTACTTGGGTACTTAAATAGCGATAGGGATAGAGATTGGCGTTGATTAGCCCTTTGCGGATCGTGCTAGCCTGAGCCAGTAACTCTTGTTTATTGAGGGATGACTGTTCTAATAGTTTAAATGCCTTAATCTGGGGCTGCTGATTAAAAATGTTAAACACAATTAACCAGGTAGCCACTACGGTTATGCCGATCTGAAGCGCCTTCTTATTGCTGTACTGCTGGGCGAAAGCCTTGATAATTTTCTTCCCTGAGTTGATATACAGGTGAGTAATGGTCAGAGGCATAGCGACAAATAAACTAACGCTAAAGCCAAAGAGGATAGTCATGAGTATGGTTAACAGCAAAAACCAGACATGACCCACAAGCAAGACGCTAAAAAACTCTTCTACCCAATTAAAAGAGAAGAAACCTAAAATCAGATGATAAGCTCCCACAGCAACATAGACAGCCACGGGAACAGCATAAAATAGCAGGATTGTCCCCAAGTAAATCCCTGTAAACAGCATCAGAGTATGGGCAATCATCTGTACCCAGGAAAACACTTTTTGATTGTGGCGGTAGCCCTGTAGCACCTCGATCGCAAATGCCACAATACAGACTAGTAAAGTACCTAAGATTAGTGTATTGGCAAAGGTTAATTCTCGAATCAGAAACAGTCGCACTAAACACCAGGTGACAAGAGGCGCTTCCACGCCATAAAACCAGCGGATTAACTCCTGCGGCTGGTGACGTAGATACCTTGCTCCATAGACTGTACTAGCCGTCGGGACGGCAATTAGCGCCAGCAAAGTTAAGGCAAAGTCGAGGGGAATAGTACCTTCTAAAGTAGCCATGAATAGCCACACGCCAATAAAGGGCAGAATACCGCAGTAAACAACGCTTAAAAAGATGAGATTCCAACCCCAAAAGATGACCTGAAATAATTTATTAAGTAAGGATTTCTGGTTGTTCATAATAAATAATCTATAAGTTAAGCTCAAATCAGTCCTCAAGACCAAACATTGTCTAATCTGAACCGAGAGCGATTAACTGTTGAAGTAATTCTGGTTAATTGCCTGATAGATAGTGTTGCTGAAGTTGGCAATCTCAGGACTATCAGAGGTTGCCACCTGATCAAACAGGATGGAAACTAAGACCCAAGTTTTATGGCGCTGGGCGAGATGATCCCAAATACGAGCTACAAAATCATCGGTGGTAGACTCTTGAGATTGAAACCAGTAGGCTGCAGCAAGTTGACCATTCTCTAGCGATAGCCAGCGGGCGTTGATCGAATCATTGATCAGTTTGGAGTTCATCCCGTCGATCTTAAAACCGTTGCCTAAAAAGCATAATTCTGGTGGATGATGAGCCTGCCAAGTATCGCTAGCAACCAGCAACATTGAGCCTGCAAGATCTGCTGATTTAAAACGCAATTTCTGCACCACAGGATTAGCAGGATTAGCAAAAAAGTCAGCTTCGGCGGGAGTTAAAGCGAGAGTTTCGGTAGCGATGGTAGGGGGTAAATTGATTGTGCTGGAGAAGACTTGGGACGACTGGAAGGGCTGAAATTGTCCGATCGCGACTAAGATAATTACGAGTGCCACTAGCCAATTAAGGTTTTGCTGCTGCTGAGGGCGATCGCTATTTTTTAATTCTTTTTTTGATTCCAGTCGAGGCAAGTTTGTCTGCTGGCGAGGCACTTTTTGCAGCATCTTCCAGGTTAAAGCACTGGCAATGATAAAGCCGACAATGCCTAGTGGTAAATGGAGAATATTAGCTAGTTGTTCTTGCTGGAGAACTTCGAGGGCAATAACTAGGATCAGGACACGAATAATATTAGCGGCGAGCAAAAATAAGCAATTGGAGATCGCCACATACAGCCAGCGCCAGCCCAGGCGACGCTGTTCGATCCAGGTTGCCCCCAAGAGAAATACTGTGCCAGTCCAAAGGCTTTTCATGCCGCTACAGGGCAAGTCTACTTGTGCAATACCGTTTTCCATCACAATGATGTCGTGGGAGGAAGCGGCGCTTAAATGAAACTCAGTTAAGGCTTGAGCCACAGCATGGGCAGTAATTACCCGTACGGGGAAACCTAAACCGCTGTTGAAAGCAACCAAAAAAGGAACTATACAGGCGGTGACGGTGGCAAGAGTTAGACCTTTGTGCCAAGCTTCCTCAGAGATTAATAACCCAAGTAAACCATAGCTACCAAGGATGAAACAGATTAAAGTTAGCTGGGGAATATTCAGCGACCACCTAAGAGTAATTGCCCCGACTTCCCCCCCAATTAGCCATAAAAACGGATAAAGTTTGTAGCGAATATCCAGAGATTCTGCGGCAAAAAAATTGGTGCGGACTAACTGGATAAATAAAGCGATCGCACCAAATGTTAATAAAATTAAATTTAACGAGTTTGTCTTTTGCAGAGATACAATAAACCATTGATATATCCAGATATTGCCCAATAACCAGGCCGCAATCAGGAAAATAATTGGCAGATAATTCTGCTGTTTAAAAATAGGTTTGCTAATCATAGCGACTTGCCAATGTGTAGAGTTTGCACGACTATTAAAACCGTGACGACTACCATTGTAGTTTTTAAAAATTAGCGATGACCACTCCAGATTAGGCGATCGGGTTTTATCGTCATTCTAAATAGAAACTGTACGGGCAATAAAAGTCTTCTGTCCTCTGACCTCTGCCCTCTGCCCTCTTGCCTTGGCTTTAATTAAGCTTAACTCCTCGTTATTGCCAAGTTTTTTTCCAAGCTGATATATCAAGACCCAAA
>JBCCNG010000458.1:0-4192 GCA_039025955.1 Cyanobacteria bacterium P01_C01_bin.72
AAAAAGACCATGTTTATGAGTATGGAGTATGGTCAATGGAGTGAGTGGAACGTCTGGGGAGACTTAGAATGGGACTTGCTGCAATATCATCATCACAAAACCTTAAAGCAGTTCTTTTCTGACCTCAACGGCATCTACAAGAGCGAACCTGCTTTATATAGTCAAGACTTTGAAGAAAGTGGTTTCCAGTGGATTGACTGTAGTGATAATCGCCACAGCGTAGTCGCATTTATTCGTCGCGGCAAAGATCCCAACGAGTTTATCGTTGCAGTATGCAACTTTACTCCCCAACCCCATAGCCAATACCGATACGGTAGTGGCTATGGGGTTGGGGAGTAAAGTTGCATACTGCAACGATAAACTCGTTGGGATCTTTGCCGCGACGAATAAATGCAACTACGCTGTGGCGATTATCACTACAGTCAATCCACTGGAAACCTGATTCCTCAAAGTCTTGACTATATAAAGCAGGTTCACTCTTATAGATGCCGTTGAGATCAGAAAAGAACTGCTTCAAGGTTTTGTGGTGATGATATTGCAGCAAGTCCCATTCTAAGTCTCCCCAGACGTTCCACTCACTCCATTGACCATACTCCATACTCATAAACATGGTCTTTTTGCCTGGATGGGTAAACATATAGCCAAATAGACAGCGCACATTGGCAAACTTCTGCCACTCATCCCCAGGCATTTTGCCAATAATATTGCTTTTGCCGTGAACAATTTCATCGTGAGACAGTGCTAACATATAGTTCTCACTATGGTGATACCACATGCTAAAGGTCAGATTGTTTTGATGAAACTGTCTGAACCAGGGGTCCATGTGAAAATAGTCCAGCATATCATGCATCCAGCCCATATTCCACTTCATGTTAAAGCCCAAGCCGCCAGTGTAAGTGGGCCAAGATACCATGGGCCAAGAGGTCGATTCTTCGGCGATTGACAGTATACCTGGATAGTAGCTAAATAACAGGCTGTTAACCTGACGCAAAAAATCTGCGGCTTCGATATTTTCGCAACCACCATATTCGTTAGCAATCCATTCCCCATCTTTACGACAGTAGTTTAAATAAAGCATGGATGCCACCGCATCAACGCGAATACCGTCGATATGATATTTATCAAACCAGAACAGGGCATTGGCAACTAAAAAGTTACGCACTTCATTCCGACTGTAGTTAAAAACTAAAGTACCCCATTCTTTGTGTTCTCCCTTGCGGGGATCACCATGTTCATAAAGGTGAGTCCCGTCAAAGAATGCCAGACCATGACCATCCTTGGGAAAATGACCAGGAACCCAGTCTACAATTACGCCAATGCCTTGTTGGTGACACTGATCGATGAAGTACATCAAGTCTTCAGGATTGCCATAACGAGAAGTTGGGGCATAGTAGCCTGTTACCTGATAGCCCCACGAACCATCAAAAGGATGTTCGGCAATTGGCAGTACTTCAATGTGGGTGTAGCCTAATTCCTTGACATAGGGGATTAACTTGTCTACCAGTTCGTAATAGCTTAAAAAGCGTGCTTCTTGCTTCCATTCAGAAACAGCGACACCATCTCCTGTTCCAGACAATAGTTTTGTTGGCTCATCTGACGAACCATGCATCCAAGAACCCAGATGCAGTTCATAGACGGAAACAGGGTGATCCAGTGGACTAGAGTTGCGGCGCTTGTTCATCCACTCTGCGTCATTCCATTCATAGCTATCTACATCGGCTACAATTGACGCTGTTTTCGGTCTAACTTCTTGCTGGAAGCCATAGGGATCAGATTTTTCGTAGATATGTCCTTCCCAGTTTTTGACTTCGTATTTATATGCCGCGCCGTAGGTGATTTCTGGGACAAATAATTCCCAAATACCGCTAGCTCCTTTACGCATTTGATGTTTTCTACCATCCCAGCTATTGAAGTCCCCCAAAACCGAAACGTTACGAGCATTGGGAGCCCAAAGCGCAAAATAAACCCCCGCAATTCCATCTATCTTTGTCGCGTGAGCGCCAAGTTTTTCGTAAATACGATGATGATTGCCTTCAGCAAAAAGGTGAAGATCAAGGTCTGTGAGCTTGGGAGAGTTAAAGGCATAGGGATCATGGATTACTTTTTCACTATCTCCTTCTTTAATCCGCAACTGGTAGTTAGCTAGTTCAGGATTTTTAACCACGCAGACAAAGAAATGAGGATTATGCATGGGCTGCATAGGATATTCCGTTCTTTCTTCAGGGCAAACTACCCAGGCAGCAGAAGCATCGGGCAGATAGGCACGAATTACCCAACTTTGGACTTTGCCATTTTGTTCATAAGGATGACGACCCAATACTTCAAAAGGGTTGTGATGAAGATTATGAACGATCTGATTAACTTGTTCGGGCGCAATGGTAGAAGACATCAAAATACTAATATCCTGGTATATGTTATTAGTCAGTTTGTTAAAATTACTGAGCAGGCATTGACTAAAGCCAGTCAGGAAATTAAATTTTTGGTTTTATTTAAGGCGTTTGTAAGAATACTTTAACTATTTTTAAGCACAATACAAATAAATTATTGATTTTTAGCCAAAATACCTTAGTAGAAAGGAATTATAGTCTTGATAAATTTCCTAATCTGTAGCAAAAAGACAAGTTGCTGAATATCTCCCTCAATTTCAGGCGCGAAACGGGATTCCCGCAAATTTGCCTGTAGTTCCTCATATTCGCTGGCGGAAAGCGTGCTGCCATCTACAGGAGATCGCCCTTCCAGAATAATTTCGGTACGCAGAATTTCTTCAGGAATATCCTCTGCTGGGGGTAAGGCAAAACAGGAGCGAGAACCAAGACCGAATATTAGAGTCAGTAGCGTAATTCTGCCGATGAATGATTGGTGAGAATTAATCAAGCTTCTAGGGGGGATGATAGTGAAAAACAATGACTTTTAAGCTAAATTTAGTCGAGTATAAGCGATTTTGAGTTAACCAATTTCAATTAGGCGATCGCTCTGTGACCGTTCGATGCCAAACGGCAAAATCGCCAAACTTGGCTTTGTTTGGCACAAATTTAGATAAAAGTTAGCTAAATTAAGTTTGAACCAGTTTAATTATAATTAGCTGATTATGTAATTAGCTGAAAATTCTTGCAACTTTTTGAATCAATGTCATCTTTAGCCAAACGTCTAGCAGTATTCCAAAAGCTTCCTCTACGAGCGCAGCTAGCTACTATTTCTTCGACTAAGGCAAATAAAGTTCTCAGCCAAAATTCTGACTATCTCGCCAAATTGGAAGAGATTCACGCTGAATCTTTAGCCCAAGCCACCGAAGCGGAAAAATTGACCTACTATAAAGCGAAGGATTTGTTGGGGGAGTAGAGAGAGGGAGCAAGGGTAGGCATTTAATAATTAGATGATACCAATAGTTGTTATGAACATTTTTCCTCTTGTATCTCGCTAAAATAGCTCTCATATGGGTCACGGTATCCTTTAGGAAAAACATTCTTCCTCTCAATTGATGACACGCTCTATTCTCTTGTCCATAAAGCCAGTCCCCCACCTTTTCCTCTGGCAGCAATCAAGCTATCTTCGATTACAAAATACTTAAAGAAAGCTCTATCTTTTAGTTTCTGTTGCCAAAAATCTGCTTCTGTTGATGCTTTACTTTTGATTTGCCCCTGATAAAGAACCAAATTTCCCACTGAGAATTTTAAATTAGTAAAATCAAATGCTAATATGCTTTTTTTACTAATAAACTCAATTGGACCAGTTAAAGATAGCTGAAGAAAACCAAGCCCAACCGAATTTACCACCTTCCCTTTAGCCGATTCTGGCTCTCGTGCTTGATACATAATTTGGATTTTAATCAATCGAGGAATATACTTGCCGCTGCCAAGAATAACGCCAGCTCTTTTTCTAGTTTTTTTTGTTCCAGTAATAAATCGCAAATTCCAAGTGCCAGCCAAATTAGTTAGAGAATAATCTTCATTACCTGTTTCCTTAGTTTTAGTTTCTTTCTCTAGCTTGAGTAAAGCACTTATCACCTGAGAAGAATTTGGCAATTCACCTACATCAAGCGCTGCTTGCTGCAACACTGATATCTCATCTAGCATACCTAAACCACTGTCCTAAATTTAATTTAGTTTTAATTTTTGAGTTAATAAAACCAACTAAAGTTACTTACAGTATATCATTGTATATTCTCTAGGCAGACTAGACTCTTATATTAAAG
>JBCCNG010000459.1:0-4174 GCA_039025955.1 Cyanobacteria bacterium P01_C01_bin.72
CATACAGTCCTAATGGGGCGGGCAATGCTGTGGTTGTGCCAAAAGATAGCGATGTTACTTCCCTATCGCAGCTAGCAGGAAAATCCGTCTCTGTTCCCTTTGGTTCAGCCGCCCACGGAATGTTACTGAAAGCCTTAAGCGATAATGGGATCGATCCTGAGACAGATGTGGAATTAATCTCCCAAGCACCTGAAGTTGGTGGTTCTAGTTTACGTACTGGTCAGATTGATGCCCACGCTGATTTCGTGCCTTTTGGCGAATTGTTCCCCTTCCGTGGTTTCGCTAAAAAGATCTTTGATGGCGCACAGACAGGAGTACCTACCCTACATGGCATTGTGGTACGGTCTGACTTTGCTCAAGAGCATCCCGAAATCGTTAAGGCTTACATGAAAGCCATGCTAGAAGCCAACCAGATCTTTAGGGAAAGTCCCGAAGCAACTTCTGCAAAAATTGAAGAATGGTCGGGAATTGAAAAAGAAGTAGTTTATATGTTCCTTGGCCCTTCAGGATTACAACCATTAGACCCCACAATTCGGGGAGTTCATATTGATGCCCTGAAAAACAGCATTACTACCCTAACCGAGTTGGGCAAGGTAGAAAGAGAAGTCGATCCAGAAGCAGTATCAGAATGGGTTGATGAGAGCTATCTCAAAGCTGCCATGACCGAACAGGGATTGAATTACGATGAAGTAATTGCTGAAGCGGAAAGCTACGTAATTACAGGTCAGGATGCCCTAACGGGAGAAGAAATTACTGAGCCAAAAATGGCGGCTCAATTATGGATTCAGGGAGAGGAGACGGTAACAAGCTTTGCCTCCATCGAAAACATGGTAGAAATGTTACCTAAATTGAGAGCGGAAGGAAAAGCTGCTGATGTGATGTTCGTTCATGACCGCAACAATGGCTGGAAACTATTCGCCGAAAATTCCTACTACGTCAATAATGGCGATGGCGTGTCCGCATTCCTACTCCAAGAAGATGCCCAGCAATATGCAGCATCTGCTGGGGGAGAAGTAACCGCATTTAGAGATTTACCAGCTAGTCTCGCTCAAGACAGTTCTACTCCTGTCGGCGCAGCAAAATAGTTGTTAGCTTTCACTTTCACTGTTTTTTAAGAGTGGGGGAGCGGGGGACTAGGAGACGAGGAGAGAAAGAGCAATAAATGTTCAATGCTTAATGCTCAATGATAAATGTTAAATGCTCAATGTTAAATGTTAAATGATTAGCCCGACTTCTGAATTAAATTCCCAGGTAGACCGAGAATCTTCTCTCGTAAATAAAATTTTTCGCTTCAATAAAACAGGACGAAGAATTTTATCTTTGATTATCTTCTTTGGCTTATGGCAATTTCTCTGTGAAATTAAATTTAAGTTTATTATTAATTTTGGTTTTTTACCGACACCTGTAGAAGTAGTTGAAGCTAGTTGGGATTTTTTTACCAGCGATCCTTGGGTTCATTTTGGGTCGAGTATTTTTAGAGTATTAGTTGGTTATGCGCTCGCATCTTTACTCGGTATAGTTCTGGGGATTTTTATCGGGGCATTCCAGAAAGTTGACGATCTCTTATCTCCTCCCTTAGAACTGTTACGCCCAATTCCTGCCGTAGCCTGGATTCCCTTGGCAATTTTGATGTTTCCCACCGCAGAAGCTGGGATGATTTTTATTACTTTTGTCGGGGGCTTTTTTCCTGTTTTAATTAGTACTATTAAGGGAGTAGAAAGTACCCTCAACGACACAGTATTGATTCGAGTTGGACAGTGTCTGGGAGCAAAACCTAGGCATATTTTTAAAGATATTGTGATTCCTGGAGCATTGCCCAATATTGCTAGTGGGTTAGTAATTGGTATGGGTAATGCTTGGTTTTGTTTGGTAACTGCCGAAATTTTGGCAGGCAGATATGGTGTTGGCTACATTACCTGGGAATCTTATGTTACTTCCAACTATCCGCCAATTGTCATGGGAATGCTGTTGATTGGCTTAATGGGTGCGCTTAGTTCTTGGGCAGTTAATCGTTTGACCTCAAAGTTAATGCCTTGGAGAACGATTAATAAACAGGATGTTTAAATCAATTAATAGTTAATATAATAATTTTAAGATGCAAGAAACTATCGTCAGTTCGCAACCATTAAAACAGCTAACCTATGGGTTAGTTGAAGTAAGAAATCTATCGGTAGTGTTTGGCGATCGCCACAAAACTGTAAATGTTTTAGATAAGATTAATTTCACCGTCGAACCTGGTTCTTTTGTTTGTTTGTTAGGCCCTTCTGGTTGCGGAAAATCAACAGTACTCAATACAATTGCTGGTTTTATTCGTCCTACAGAAGGTGAGATTTTAATTGATGGACAAACTGTTATCAAACCAGGAGCAGATCGGGGTTTTGTGTTTCAACAATATTCTTTACTCCCCTGGAAAACTACCGCACAAAATGTAGAATTTGGCTTAAGAATTAAAGGCATTGCCAAGGCAAAAAGGCGTGAACTTGTTGATGAATACTTGAATAGAGTTGGTTTGTATAAACATCGCGATTCTTATCCCCACCAGCTTTCAGGAGGAATGAAACAACGAGCTAGTATTGTTCGGGCTTTAATCAATTCTCCCTCAGTATTACTCATGGACGAGCCTTTTAGTGCTTTAGATGCACAAACTCGTCATATGATGCAGGAAATGTTGATGGAGATCTGGCAAGAGTTTAAAACTACAGTAATCTTTGTAACCCATGATATAGAAGAAGCTGTGCTACTCGGCGATCGCATTTTAGTCATGGGAGTCAACCCGGGACATATCAAAGAAGACATCGCGATCTATCTGTCTCGTCCGCGACATATTGATGACACTCTAACTCCAGAGTTTATGCAAATTAGTCGGCAGGTTTTAGCTACTATTCGCGAGGAAACCTTAAAAACCATGGTATCGAATTGAACTAGGAAAAGGTTGAAGTGTATGTAAACCTCATCTAGTTTGAAACCAGGAGTTTTAAGGATAACTGCTCGTAAGTCACAAAGGCGATCTGGTTCGCCGCATGTAGTCAGAAGTATCTTCTACTTTCTAACTTGTTTTATCTTCAACTCAAAAACTACGGTTTTCTATTTAGATGAGGATTAATTGAATCAGGAGTTAGGCAGGATTTAATCGATAATTCCTCGCGTTAAGGCTTAGATACCAAAAAGCTTGTTTGATTAGTTTGATTATATCTTGCTAAGAGGCATTTAAAGTCAAAGCAATTGCTGATTTACAAAATACCATGCTGTTGAAGAAGCACTTGTAGTTCTTGTTTTTTAAGTTTAGAGTAACCTCTTAATCCAGCCTGTTTCGCTAAGGTTACTAAATCAGCTTTTGTCAAACCTTTTGATTTTCCTGAAGATGATTGATATGAAAAAGGTCCAGGCAAGTTGATTGAAGTCTTTTGAGTTCTAGAATTCCAACTAACTGGACCAGCCTTTATGCTAGTCGAAAGACCAGATTTTGATAAATTAATAGATATACCAGGTAGCAGCTTTATCTTTTTCCTAAAACGAAATCCCATAATTGAACGTATATATTTTGTATTGCATAAGATATCCATACTAATGCTGAAATGAGACAATAAGCAGTGATTCACTTCACTTGCTTAACCGATTAAGCTCGCTAAACCTATCGAATTAGGTATTTTAGACTGAAGACTAGAAGATCTTATTATTCATTACATCAAAGGCTTGATTCTCTGCTACGATACTCCGCAGATTTGTAGAATCTGTTGTTATTTATTAAGTATAATTCTCATTAAGCAATAAAGTTACCTTGCCGAAGCCGAGAGTAAACTCACTTCTGTAAAGCCAGGAAGCTTATACATTTCTTTTTATATTAAGCTTGTATGACATCCAATATTAACCAACGAGTATTAAACGCTCTCAAAGAAGCTAAGGAAAAATTAGCAGCCGTTGAGAAGCAAAAAAATGAAGCTATTGCCATTATTGGGATGGCGGGGCGGTTTCCTGGGGCGAAGGATATAGATGAATATTGGCACAACCTGCAACAGGGAGTTAACTCGATTCGGTTTTTATCCGATGCAGAATTAATTGAATCAGGAGTTAGGCAGGATTTAATCGATAATTCTGATTATGTACGAGCATATAGTAGTTTTGAGGGAATAGAAGACTTTGATGCCGAATTTTTCGGTTATTCTCCCCTAGAAGC
>JBCCNG010000460.1:0-4171 GCA_039025955.1 Cyanobacteria bacterium P01_C01_bin.72
GGCTTGCACTACATGCGGCGAATATGCGAAGCGGTATCCACGAGGGCAATAGCCCTCAAGCGCATTGCGCGCTTGTCCGAAGGACTGTGGACTAAGCGCCTTTGTCGCATTGGGTGTCCCACAAGGGCATAACATATCCTTTAGGACTACTTACGAACAGACATCTTAAAAAATCGGCGTTGCTGGATCGAGGTATGATTATTTAACTTGCGATCGCTAATAATTTCCCAATAAAATTTCCGAAAAATGGATTGTCCTGAGTGTAAATCAACTAAGATTCAAAAAAATGGCAAAAAAAGAGGCAAGCAGAACTACCTTTGCGTTCAATGCGGTCGTCAATTCATCACAGAATACAATCAATATCAAGGCTATAGCGATGAATTTAAACACGAATGTCTAAAGCTTTATGTCAATGGCATGGGGCGGAAGCAAAGCTTCCCAGCCGCCTAGCGGCGGTCTACGCGTACGCGTTGCAGAGCCATAGAAAGAGTAAAAGGAGTTCATAACACGACAGTAATGGCATGGGTCAAAGAGGTCGGTGAATTGCTCCCAAATGCATACGATCCAGAAACGACTCCACAAGTAGGAGAACTAGATGAATTAGAAACTTTTGTTGGTTCAAAAAAAACAAGATTTGGCGCAGCGGCTATTGCCGCAAGCGACGCTAGGCGCGTCTTCGAGCTTAGCTCGTGCGACAGCAGTAGACCATTTCAAACCAGGCATCTTAGCTTGGGTTCTAGGAGACCACAGTGCTGAAACCTTTAATCCTTTATGGAATATAGTAGCAGCATGGGAATGCTACTTCTATGTCACGGACGGTTGGAAAGTCTATCCGAACTTTATTCCCGATGGCGACCAAATTATCTGTAAAACCTATATGACCAGAGTCGAGGGAGAAAATACTAGACTCAGACATTAACCTTGCCCGATTACACCGAAAAACTCTCTGCTACTCAAAGTCCCTTGAAATGCTTGGATACTCGATTAGATTACTAGTTCATTATCTCAAGTTCAGAGAACTTCCAGTACCTTATAGACAGAAATATTGTTATTCAATGCGATCGCATTCACCCTAAATCATACCTCGATCCAGCAACGCCAAAAACGCATTCTTGAAGGGTGGTTTTCAGAAAGCTGCGGGTATTCCTTCTAAGAGCATTCTGTTTAACATTGACCAAAAAGCAGACGTTATCAGCAAAACTCAGATAGATGCTCTACTAGCAGTTTTTGTGAAGGTTTTTGATGAGATGTGTGGCTACTACGGAAAGCAAGGCTACATTGCTCAATTTGAACGTGACTTAGATAAACGCAGCAAATATGAGGACTTCAAAGCAGTATATCAAGAGATAGCAGGTATAGATTGGCATAAAGGGAGAGAACAGGCAATTTTTGAGTCTGAAAATATTGCTAAAGCTTACAGTCAAGTCACAGGCAACAGTGCTGAAAGTGCAGAAGGAATTCTGGATAAATATCGCAAACAGTACAAAGTTTCAATCGAGGACTTTGCCGAGCACGTATACGCTTACCTAGAGCAACAACCTGATGACTTTCACTTAAATTTCTTTGTCGATGAGGTAGGACAGTACATTGCTGACAACGTGAAGCTGATGACTAATTTGCAAACAATTGTGGAAAGTCTAGCTACTAAGTGTCAAGGTCGTGCTTGGATAATTGTCACAGCTCAGGAAGATATGGATATGGTTGTCGGCGAACAAAGCCAACAGCAGGGTAATGACTTTACCAAGATCCAAGCTCGTTTCGCCAATCGGATGAAGCTAAATAGTCAAGATGTCGCTGAAGTCATTCAGAAACGATTGCTTTTAAAAAATCAACAGGGCTTAAGCGAACTTTCTACGCTTTATAATGAGCAATCAAACAACTTCAAAACGCTGTTCGACTTTAGCGATGACTCCAGGACTTACAGTAATTTTCAAGATTGCGATCATTTTGTTCAGTGCTATCCCTTTATTCCTTATCAATTCGCTCTTTTTCAGTCGGCGATTCAAAATTTATCGGTACACAATGCCTTTGAGGGTAAACACAGTTCGGTAGGTGAACGCTCTATGTTGGGTGTGTTCCAAGAAGTTGCTATTAAGATTCAGGACTACAAAATAGGTCAACTTGCAACCTTCGATCTTATGTTTGAAGGGATTAGTTCGGCACTGAAATCGAGTATTCAAAAATCTATTTTGCGAGCAGAAAAGGATCTGGAAGACAAATTTGCTCTTAAATTGCTCAAAGCACTTTTTTTGGTGAAGTACGTTAAAGAGTTTAAGCCAACTCTGCACAATCTATGCGTGTTGATGCTAGATGATTTTGAAAGTGACTTTGTACAGCTACGCAAAAAAGTCGAAGCAGGATTAAGTCGTTTAGAACGAGAAACCTACATTCAAAGAGCGGGAGAGGTATATGAATATCTTACCGATGAAGAAAAAGATACCGAACAAGAGATTAAAAATACAGAAGTAGAGCCTGGGGCTGTCAGTCAAGAATTAGCCAAACTCATTTTTGACCATACCCTCAAGCAAAATAAGATTCGTTTCGAGTCTAACGGTAGGGATTTTCCTTTCTCTAAAAAAATGGACGGACGTATTTATGGCAAACAGCACGAGCTGACTATTCATGTAATTACTCCCTTTGACGATCGCGCAGAGAATGAAGAAACCTTAAGAATGCAGAGTATGGGGCATAGTGACGAACTCTTGATCGTTATGCCAGCCGACGAAAGGCTGATGCGAGATTTGCCCATGTACAAGCGTACAGAGAAATATGTTAATCAAAACATATCCATTACCCAAAAAGAAACAAAAAAAAGAATACTTACAGCCAAGAGTGCTAATAATACTCAACGATATAGCGAGTTACGACAACGTGTTGAAAGTCTTCTGGGCAAAGCCAAATTAATTATTAATGGTAATGATGTTGATGTGAGTAGTGTGAATGCCCAAATTTCTATTGTTAAAGGATTTCAGCAGCTAATCACTAAAACTTATCCTCATCTACAAATGCTTCGGGGTGTGAAATACAGCGAACAAGCTTTAGAAGAGGTATTAAATCAATCTAGTGGCTTATTTGCGATCGCTCTTTCGGATGCCGAAACTGAGGTATTGAGCAAGATTCAGGCTAACAAAAATATTGGTGTAAGAACGACAGTCAAAAAGCTGTTTGAGACTTTTGAATTTAAACCATATGGCTGGGGATACGCTGCGATCCTTTGTATGGTAGGTAGTCTAATAGCACGGGGTAAATTGGAACTTCGTGCCGATGGAAATATTTTGGAGGGGTACAAACTACTCAAATCTCTGCAAAAATCTAGAGAACATAGCAACCTGATTCTCGATCCGCAGCTTGATTTTTCTGCCTCCCAGGTTCGCGCACTCAAAGATTTTTACGAGGAATTCTTTGGCGAACCTTCTGTTTCAGGAGAGGCAAAGGAAGTGGGTAAAGCCACTGGAGAAGCAATGAAGAGATCGCTTGCCGATCTACAAAGTCTTACTTCAGGACAAGCACATTATCCTTTTCAAGAAAAATTAGACAAGGCGATCGCGACTTTACAGGAGGTCACTGGTAAATCCTATGCCTGGTATCTCACCGAGTTAATAGACCAGGAAGATGAACTTCTAGACCTCAAGGAGGACATTATCGACCCGATTAGCAAATTTATGAATGGGTCGCAAAGAGAAATATTTGATCGCGCTTATAGCTATTTAAAAGAGCAGGAAGCCAATTTTACCTATATAGAAAGAGATGAAGTAGAACAAATCAGAGCGATTTTAGAAAACGAGCAATGTTTTAAGGGTGGTCTGATGCAGCAGGTGAAAACCTTATTAGATACTCTACAAGAGCAAGTATCAGCACAAGTAAAACTGGAGATAGAGAGAGTTCAACAGAGGATCGACGCACTAAAAAACAAGCTGATTAATCATTCGGATTACGAGAAACTTTCATCAGAGCAACAGGCTGAAATCGAGCAACCCTTCACTAATTTGAGGGAAAAGGTGGAAAGACAAAATACCATTGCTGTCATTCGCGATAGTCTAAGCAGTTTTAAAGAAATTGAATACAATTCCCTGCTTAAACAAATCGATAAATGGGTCGATCCAATTCAAGAGATTGAATATGTCTCTATTCAAAACATTCTCAAGGACTTGGATGAGACTTTCCTGAGCGA